>CAYPNL010000403.1:0-17303 GCA_964412045.1 uncultured Desulfobacteraceae bacterium | reverse complement strand
GCAGGGTATTGTTCCGGCGGTGAGCAGCAGATGATGGTTATGGGCAGATCCTTGATGGGCCATCCCCAGGTAGTTCTTTTGGATGAACCTTCGTTGGGCTTGGCCCCCCTCCTTGTTCAGGAGATTGCCGATATTATTAGACGAATCAATCAAACTGAAAAGGTAGCAATCCTGCTTGTGGAACAAAATGCTATAATGGGCCTTCATTTGGCCTCTTACGGGTATGTTATGGAGAATGGCAGGATTGTTCTGGATGGAAAAGCAGAATCTCTCAGGGCTAACGAAGATGTCAAACAGTTCTATCTGGGACTAACCGGCATTGGCCAGAAACGGAGCTATAGGGATGTGAAGCATTACAAACGTAGGAAAAGGTGGTTAGGGTAGCATGAGGAGGGGTAGACATGGGTCTCTATGATTTCACTATCTATGATGTCATAGACCGGAATGCCAGGTGTTTTGGGAAAAGGCTTGCATGGCTAGAGGTCTCAGACAGCCGTGAGGTAACATTCGCCCAGTTCAAGGACAGGGTTGATCATCTGGCCAAAGGTCTCCAAGCAGCCGGCTTGAGTAAGGGGGACAGAATCGGGGTGATGGGAAAAAACAGCCTCGAGTACTTCATCCTCTTCGGCGCTGCCTCTGCACTGGGGCTTATTGTCCTTCCCATTAACTGGCGTTTATCGGCGGAAGAGGCGGGAAATAACCTAGCCGATGGAGACCCGCGATTGGTCTTCGCAGATAAAGAATTTCAGGGGTTGATCGAGGGGCTTAAGGGCACACTTGCCTCCGTGGAGCATTACTATAACCTGAGCGGAGGCGGGAGTTTTAAAGACATAAACGAACTGCTTGCTTATGATGCTGATTTTACCCCCTGTGAGGTTGCAACCGATGACGGCGCCGTTATCATCCACACCGCGGCAGTGGAGGGAAAATCCAGGGGAGCCCTTCTGAGCCATGGCAATATGCTCGCTGCCACGACGCAATTCAGCTCTGTATTCAGGATGACAAAAGATGATGTTCACCTCAACCTGCTCCCGCTCTTCCATGTAGGAGGCCTCTTTATAGCCATGACCGCGTTTCATGCTGGCGCCTTTAATATCAACGTGAATAAGTTCGACGGCGAGGAGGCCGTGAATCTCATCGAGGAAAAGAAGATCACTATGTTATTCGATTTCGCACCGATACTCGCCACTATCCTTGATAGTCAAGAGAAAAATGGTAAAGATATCAGATCATTACGCGTAGTTGCCGGCCTCGATAGTCCCGAGACCATAGAGCGCTATCAAAAGGCGACAGGAGGCGAGTTTTTTGTGGTCTATGGTCAAACAGAGGTATCCGCCCTGACGAACATCTCGCCATACAACGAAAGGCCTGGCTCCGCCGGAAGGCCTCTGCCCCTCGCAAGTGTGCGGCTTGTCGATGACTATGACCGGGAGGTTGAAACCGGAGCAGTGGGTGAAATCGTGGTGAGAGGACCCATGGTCTTTAAGGGATACTGGAATCTTCCAGAGGAAACCGGGTATACGTTCAGGGAAGGGTGGCACCACACCGGAGACCAAGGTCGATTTGATGAGGATGGGTTCCTCTGGTATGCAGGGCGCAAGGCGGAGAAGGAACTCATCAAGCCGGGAGGAGAAAATGTCTATCCAGCCGAGGTTGAAAAGGTAATCCTCCAGCACCCGGCTGTCGAGAAGACGGTTGTCTTCGGAGTTCCTGATCCCAAGTGGAAAGAGGGAATCAAGGCTGTATGCCTTCTGAAGGAGGGCCAGCAGCTTGAGTCGCAGGAGCTCATCGATTTTGTGGGCGCACGCATAGCCCGCTTCAAAAAACCTCAGTACGTGGAGTTTGTGGGAGAGCTGCCCCTTTTGGAGAATGGTTCTCCGGATCGGGTAAAGGTTAAGGAGCTCTATGGTTGACAGTAACGCACGCAGCAAACGAGTACTGCGTTTCATGGAACCCTTCACACTGTCATTGCGAGGAGCGAAGCGACGAAGCAATCTCAGCAAGGCTCACAAACGATGCAACGAGATTGCTTCGCTAGAGCTCGCAATGACAGCTTTTTAATGAAACGTATACTACACTCGATCGATAAAGGCCCTGTAGGGAAGTAAGCAGGGCCTTTGGTTTATTTAACCAAAGACATACACAGACACGTGGAGCCGAAGAAGACAGAGGCGATCATCTTGAGGACAAGGGATTTCGGGGAGTCTGACTGTATTATAACGGCCTTTTCATCTCTTCACGGAACCATAAAGGGCATCGCAAAGGGAGCAAGGAGAAGCTCGAAGCGGTTTGCCAACTCCTTGAACATCTTTTCTCATGTCAATCTCGAATTTCGAGAAAGAAGGAGCGGGGATCTCGTGTGGCTGGATTCGTCTGAGCTGATCGATGGATTTCCCGGAATTCGATCGAACTACACGCAGCTGTCAAGGGCAAGCTACACGGTTGAACTCACCGAGACGCTCTTCCCACTCAATGTGCCCAGCCAGGAGATGTTTCGGCTGTTGATATGGGCTCTGGGTGTTATCTCTGCCGGGAGAGATCCTGAGAAGACGATAATCGTTTTCCAGGCCCGGGCCTTGAGCATAGGCGGCTTCAGCATCAATACCTCGAGATGCGGCCTGTGTGGAAGGGTGTACAAGGAGGAGGGGAGGGCGCTCTTTCATCCACCCAGTGGCTCAATAGCCTGCATGGCCTGTGCAAGGGAAGCAGCATACACTCCTGCAATGAGCCCAAGATCGGTGTCCGTTCTTACGCGGCTTCAATCAAAGGAGGACATAGATCTTGATTCCCTTGTCTGGGATGAAGAGATGCTCACAGAGCTCAGCAAGGTTCTGGCAGTGCATATCGAGCATCGGATCGGAAAAAGGCTGCGATCAGCGCAATATCTTGTCTGATGGGGCACAGTTGACATACGTGGGGGCACATGATATGTCTCGCTGTGCTAATAACTAAACCTCAGCGGACGTTGCGCCTTTGCGGTGGTGTATTACTTTATAGGAATGACATCGGCCAAACAACTCACAATGGTCAAATGAACATGAGCAAGGATGTTATGACCTTTCAGGAATTGGTTATTACCTTGGAAAGATTCTGGGCAGAAAGGGGATGCTTGATCCAGCAGCCCTATGACCTTGAGGTTGGCGCAGGCACCTTTAATCCGGCTACGCTCTTGAGGGTGTTGGGTCCGGAGCCCTGGTCCGTTGCGTATGTAGAGCCCTCAAGAAGGCCTACTGATGGCAGATATGGCGAGAACCCAAACCGATTGGGCCATTACTACCAGTATCAGGTGATTATAAAACCCTCTCCCATAGATATTCAGGATATCTATCTTGAAAGCTTGAAGTCTTTAGGGATCGAACCCCTTGATCACGACATCCGTTTTGTGGAGGACGACTGGGAATCCCCAACACTTGGCGCCTCGGGCCTCGGATGGGAAGTATGGCTGGATGGCATGGAAATCACACAGTTTACCTATTTTCAGCTGGCGGGTGGTATCAGGTTAGACCCAATTTCAGTGGAGATTACCTACGGCCTGGAAAGAATAGCCATGTATCTCCAGGAAAAGGAGAGCGTCTTCGATCTCTTTTGGAACGACAGGATTACTTACGGAGATGTCCATAAGAAGGGAGAATGGGAGAACTCGGTGTATTGTTTCGAGCTCGCAGACGTGGAAATGCTCTTCAAAATGTTTGATATGTGCGAGGTTGAATCCAAGAGAATAAGCGAGCAGCGGATAGTGCTGCCTGCTTATGATTATTGCATGAAGTGTTCCCACATCTTCAATATCCTCGATGCGAGGGGTGCCATCAGCGTTACGGAAAGGACCTCTTTTATCGCAAAGATCAGGGATCTGGCAAATCTCGCGGCGAGAAATTACCTGAAGCAGCGAGAAGAACTGGGATATCCTCTCTTGGTGGAAGCTTGACCATTGAATAGTGAAGGATACAAACGTAACTACTCAGGTAGATAGCTTGTCCTTCGGCCATACTCAGGATGGCAATACCTGACGGATGATGAATGAGGATATATGGGCGCTGAGCTACTGTTAGAGATTGGAACAGAAGAGATCCCTGCAGACTATCTCGATAACGGCATACGAGAGCTTAAGCGGTTGGCGGAATCCTATTTGAAGGAGGCCCGGATAAACGTGGAAGGAGGCCTCTCTTCTTACGGAACCCTGCGCAGACTTGTTTTGGTAGGGAGCGACATAGCCGAGAATCAGGCTGATGCGGTCCAGGATATGATTGGTCCTCCCAAAAAGGTAGCCTTTGATGAAGCTGGCAATCCCACAAAGGCGGTTCTCGGCTTTGCTCAAAAACAAGGTGTCGCTCTTGATGCCTTAGAGGTTCTTGATACCCCCAGAGGGGAGTATATCTATGTAAAGCGCATGGTCAAAGGAAGTCCGACGATCGATCTGCTTTCAGAGATATTCCCTGATTTGATCGCACATATTCCGTGGCCAAAATCGATGCGTTGGGGGAACGGTGAGTTCTCTTTTGTTCGGCCCATCCATTGGATACTTGCCCTCTTTAACGGAAAGGTCATTCCCTTTGAGCTGGCTGCGGTGAAGAGTGGGAACAAAACCAGGGGCCACCGTTTTATGGCACCTCAGATCAAGGAAGTGCGGGACCTCCAGGACTATTTCGAAACAGTGCGAGCCGGATCAGTGCTGCTTGATGCAGCAGAGAGAATTGATGAAGTCAAGAATGCGGTGGCCAAGGCGGCTCATATCATATCAGGCGTTCCGGAGGAAGACCCTGAATTGCTGTCGCGGGTGACGAATATGGTGGAGACTCCCTTTGCTACCTGTGGCGGCTTCGATTCCGCCTATCTGAGGCTTCCAGAGCCCGTGCTCATCACGGCTATGAAAGAGCATCAGAGATATTTCGCGATTCGTGACAAGGAAAACCGCTTGATGCCGAACTTCATTGCCATCAACAACACCATTCCCACTGATGAGGCCGTGGTGAAAAGAGGCCACGAGCGGGTACTACGGGCCCGGCTGGCTGATGCGAATTTCTTTTTTATCGAAGACAGGAAACGGTCCCTTGAGGATAAATTGGATGATCTAAAAGGGGTTATCTATCAGGCTGACTTGGGGACCTCGTATGCAAAGGTACAGCGTTTCACGAGATTAGCAGAATACCTCGGGGAGCGGATACTGCCCGAGAAGATAGATGACATCAGGCTTGCGGCGAGGCTCTGCAAATGCGATCTTGTTACTGAGATGGTAGGGGAGTTTCCCTCTCTCCAGGGCAGGATTGGTGAGATCTATGCCAGGCTGGATGGTCATCCAGAGGAAATATGCCTCGCTATATCCGGCCATTACCTCCCTGTCCAGGCCGACTCTCCGCTTCCCGCATCCCTGATAGGCTCGATTGTGGGCATCTCCGACAGGATGGACACCATGGTGGGATGCTTTGCCGTCGGACTTGAGCCTACTGGAACAGCCGATCCCTATGCACTGAGAAGGCATGCTATTGGTATCATCAGGATTATTCGTGATAAGAAAATATTCGTGTGTCTTCCGGATTTCGTTGAGAAATCCGCGCTCATCTTGGCTGAAACTATCTCATTTGATGTAGCAGCGGTTGAAGAAAAGGTCATAAATTTTATAAAGGATCGCTTTAAAAATATACTATTATCTACCGGGATTTCACAAGATATTTTAGAATCAGTGCTCACGGTTGATTTCTCTTACCTCAATCTGGTTGAGGAAAAAATCGAAGCCCTCATGGCCTTTCAGGAATCTTTTTCGGACTTTGAGACCCTGGTGACCGCATTCAAGCGAATCTCCAATATTACAAAGGGCGTTAGGTCACCTGGAGAGGTGAATCCGGAGCTGTTTGAACATGAAAGTGAAAGGAAGCTGTGGAATACATTTCTGACAGCAACGGATGCCGTGCAGCAAAAGATCAAAGAGGCTCAGTACCTCGATGCCCTCAATCTGTTGGCTGGATTGCGCAGGCCGGTGGATGCCTTCTTTTCGGAAGTGATGGTCATGGCTGAGGATAAGGCGGTTAGGCAAAATAGGCTCACCCTGTTAGTCCAGCTCAAGGAGTGTTTTCTTCAGGTAGCCGATTTCTCGAAGTTCGCTATCTAGTTGAAAGCTATTAAGCCACAAAGACACGAAGTCACCAAGCAATTTAAATTTTTTCCTTTGTGCCTGCCCGCCATCGGCTTCGCCTTAGGCGAGGCGGGCGGGTCTTGGCGCCTTAGTGGCCGGACATGTACTAATCAGGTTTCTGCACCAAGAAATATATTTCCCCTCTATGCTTGAGGTGGCCGGCGGCCAGCTCCGCATAAGGATCGCTGCCCCAAAAAATATCGGCCCTTCCTGTACCCTTTATCACCCCACCAGTATCCTGATTCAAGATAAACCGAGAGAATGGCACCCATTTAAGGATTTTGCCGTCTTCTCCTAAAACAGGCTTCTGGCAGCGAATATAGACGAGTGCTCCCTTTGGGAACAGCCTGTCATCCAGGGCCAGAGATCTTCCAGGTGTTAGAGGCACCCCGATATTACCCAGAGGACCCTCGTTGTCGAGCATTCGGAAAAATATATACGATGGGTTCGCGTTCAGTATCTCCTGCTTCATGTCGGGGTGATCATTGAGAAAAGACCTGATCGTCTGAAGGGATAGATTTTCATCCTTGATATACCCCTTGTCTATCATGTACCTGCCGATGCTTCGATAGGGATGTCCATTGGATGCGCTATATCCAACCCGTATTATATCGCCGTTACGCAACCGTACCATGCCCGAGCCCTGAATATGCAATATAGCGAGATCGAGGGGATCTCTGAGCCAGGCAATCTCAAGATCTTTTCCCTCTAAGGTGTTTCCATGAACTATCTCTTCTCTGGTGTAATAAGGGATAAGATTCCGACCATCGAGCCTTGCTGTGATCCGCTCTCCCCGATATTGGGACCGAAAGAGCCCAAGATCGATACTCAGTAAATCATCCGGTCTCTGGTGAATTGGGTATGGGTACTGAGGATCACACATCAGGCTTCCCTCAAGGATAGGCTCATAGTACCCTGTAAAAAGAACCCTTCCATCCTTCGGTGATCCTGTTGATTTGTAAAGCAGGAATTGTTTTTTCAGTTCCCGATTCAATGCCTTGATATCGGGATTTTGTCGTATCAGGTGTTGGAAGGTCCTCAGAGATCGTTTGATATGGAAAACGGGAAACATATCCGGTCCAAAGGTAAGTCTTGCATCTTCATCAAGCCTATCGTAATAGAAAAGACTTTGGTCTATGGCTAGGCTCAGTGAGTCAGTGCCCATATCATCAGAGAATTCCGGCCAGAAATATCTAATCTTCTTGAGCGCATTGGCGGGTTCTTTCACCCCTTTTTTAGTAAAAGGGTAGCAACTGCAGACGAGAAGGAGGATAAGAGAACATATGAGATAGCGGTGAACCCTACGCATGATACAGATTGTAGTGGTAAATCCTGCTCTAACACAAGAAAAAAATGAAAGCTGTTCTTCAAACGATTATAACGTATCAGGCGGATACAGATTATGTGGGAAATACACCACGGTGGCATAGGGCAGTTGTTTTATATAGGTATGGTTAATCTATGAAATTAATATAATTTCAAATGGTTATCTTATTAGCTTGTTGTTATAATACGATTTATTTTATTGGCATGATAGTTGCTTACATTTATATATTCTATAAGGCTTTGATCTATTGATAGTAGTCAACTCCTTTTCCACGAGAGGTTATGGATTTTAGACAGCGGACAATAGCGAAGGAGATGAGCTGCAAAGGCATAGGGCTCCACTCAGGCAAGACAGTGGGTTTAACGATTAAGCCAGCGCCGGTTGACAGCGGTATTGTCTTTGAACGGATAGATATCCCTGATGCATGTAAAGTCAAGGCCTCCTTTGATAATGTCATTCAAACCAATATGGCTACTACCATTGGTGTGAACGGCTGCAGGATTGCCACGGTAGAACATCTTATGGCTGCACTCTTCGGCATGGGCATAGACAATGCTCTGATTCAGATAGAGGGCGAAGAAGTTCCTATTATGGATGGAAGCTCAGCACCTTTTGTTGCTCTGCTCGATAGGGCTGGCGTTGCGATGCAGGAGAGCTACAAGAGGTTCTTTCTGGTGAAGAAGCCGATAAAGGTTAGCGATGGCAACAGATCTATTCAGCTTCATCCCGCGAATGAGCTGAGGATAAGCTACAGAATAGATTTCGATCATCCCTTGATCAAAGACCAGTCCTACGAGATGGCCTTCTCAAAAAACAGTTTCATACGTGAGATTAGCAAAGCACGGACGTTTGGTTTTCTCAGAGATGTACAAACCCTATGGGACAACGGTTTTGCTAAAGGCGGTTCGCTGGAGAACGCAATTGTGGTAGACGAGTCAGGGGTGCTCAATAATGACGGCCTGCGATATAAAAACGAATTCGTGAGACATAAACTTCTCGATTTTATCGGAGATCTAGCGATCCTCGGCGCTACGGTAATCGGACATTTCGCGGTTGAGAGGTCGGGGCATTCCTTCAATCAGGAATTGCTCAAGGCCTTTATGGCCCAGGAGAACTGCTGGGAGGAACTGCAATTCAAAAACAACGAGGATTATGGAAAGCGAAAAGTGAGGATACCATCCTCCGGCCAATTCGGATTTGCCCCTGCCTAATGAAAAGGTCAAAGCGTCAACCCTCCATCCAAACGTATAGATAACTCCAGTCGTTCCCCATTCCAAACAAACGCATTCCCGACCAATCAGGTTCATTAAACCTTGCATTCATCCTGCCTTTTTTCTATAAATATGATTTTATAGCAATATCGGTACTGCCGAGTCGGGAGGCGAAATTTTATCAATTATGCTCCAAAAGTTCATTCATTTCATTGTGGTTTTATTGCTTCTATCTTTTTTTCTTCCGGGACTCTCATCAGCACGGGAAGCTCGCCTTGACGATATAATCGTCACGAACACCAAGGATCATCTCATTGCGTACTTCACGGTGGAGGACTGCTTTACTGAGGACATGAACAAGGCAATCATGAACGGGATTCCAGCAAAGTTCACCTTCATTGTAAAGCTCTATGAGGTGCGGAATGTGTGGTTTGATAGAAAGATAGCCGATATCAGGCTCACCCACAAGGTAGAGTACAATACCTTGAAAAACGAGTTTACCGTGTTCTTTCAGGAATATAATAATAAAACGATTATCACCAAGGATGCCGATGAAGCAAATAAATTGATGGCCGAAGTCGTCGCTTTGCAGGTAGTCAGGCTTGATACATTAAAGCGAGGTTTTCAGTATCAGCTGCGTTTGAAGGCGGAACTTGATAAAATCGAGTTGCCCTTGAACCTGGATTACGTGTTGTTCTTTCTCTCTTTATGGGATTTTGAGACCGACTGGTATTCCGTGGTGTTCAAGTATTGAGAGAAATGGAAAAAAGCCCTAAAACAAGAACTCAGGACCAGAAAAGGCGTAGGCGAGAGATTATCACCATCGGCATAGTCCTGCCTATCGTCATCCTGTTGACCTACCTCGGGACCAAAGTATTGGATCTTGGAATTGAGCTGCCGATTGCCGACAGCATCCTTATCTTCGCCCTGATAAACATCAATGTTATACTCGTCCTCGTTCTGCTTTACTTGACTATGCGAAATTTGGTCAAGCTCGTCTTTGAGAGGAAAAAAAAATTCATGGGTTCAGGCCTTCGAGCCAAGCTCGTGTTCGCCTTTGTGATCCTCTCGCTGCTCCCAACGATCATCATCTTTTTCGTGTCAGTGCAGTTTATCTTTTTATCCATCGACTATTGGTTTAACCTCCAAATCGAACAGTCTCTTCAGAAATCTCTGGAGGTGGGCGAGGATTACTACAACAGAATAGGCGATGAGGTCCTAGGCTTTGGCAATACGTTGAGCTCTGTAATAACCCACGAGGGATACATGTTACAGGCTAAGACGGATGAATTACAGGCCTTTATTGACGAGAAGCGAAATGAGTACAAACTCGCTGCTATTCAAATCTTCTCATCAAATTTGATTCCACGGGCCTCCTCTTTCGATAACACGGTTAATCTAAGGCCCTTCAAGGAACTAGACATCGAGGTACTCCGCAAGAGTTTCAAGGATTCGACCGACCTAAAACTCATCCAAACATCCTCACATGGGGATTTGGTCCGTGGCATCGTTCCTATTTTCTCTCGAACCGAGACAAAGGCTCAGGTAGGAGTGATAGTTATTGCAAAATTCGTTCCCGGAGTCATACTGACGAGGCTCGCCACAATCAATGATGGCTTGCAAGGGTATCGGCAACTCAAGATGCTCAAGGGGCCTATAAAATTGAGTCATCTGATTACTCTATCCATGGTGACGCTTCTCGTCATTTTCTCAGCCATTTGGTTCGGATTTTATTTGTCCAAGGGCATCACCGTACCAATAGAAGAACTCGCCAAGGCCACTGAAAGGGTTGCCTCTGGGGATTACAGCTTTGCTATAGTCATCGAGTCAAAGGATGAGATGGGCATTTTGGTAGAATCCTTCAATAAGATGACAAAGGATCTCAAGGAGGGCAAAAGAAAACTCGATTCTGTGAATAGGGACCTGCTAAAGAGCAAAAGAGAGGCCGACCAACGGCGTGTCTACACCGAGACGATTTTGGAAAATGTAGCTGCTGGCGTGATATCAGCTGATTCTAATGGGGTGATTACCACGATAAATAAGTCCGCGGAAAAGATGCTCAATATCTCCGGGAATGATATCATAGGAAAGAACTATCAGGATATCCTGGGACATACATACCGTTCAGTTATCAGCGGATTCATGGCTGATAAGGGTCTCTTTAGGAAAGGATTCTTGCAGAGGGAGATAACCCTCACCCTAAAGGGTCGCTCACTAAAACTTCTCGTCTCATTGAATGTCCTGACAGATGAGCACAATAGGTATCTCGGCCTCGTCGCAGTGTTCGAGGATCTGAGTGAGTTGGAAAAGGCGCAGAGATTGGCTGCGTGGAGAGAGATAGCTAGGCGCATTGCCCATGAGGTCAAAAATCCGTTAACCCCGATCCAACTTTCCGCACAGAGACTCAGAAGGAAGTATGGAGATCGGTTAGCCGGGGAAGATGGCCGTGTGTTTGAGGAATGCACCAGATTGATCATAGATAACGTTGAGGAACTAAAGGTGCTGGTAAATGAATTTTCCAACTTTGCCCGTATGCCGACTTCACGCCTCGTATCCAACAACATAAAGCCCATCATCGAGGATGCTCTGCTGCTTTATAAGGACACGCATAAGAACATTACGTTCAGTTTGGTTGACAATGACGATATCCCCATCTTACAATTTGATAGGGAACAGATAAAAAGGGTAATGATAAACCTCTTGGATAATGCTGTAGCTGCAATATCCGAGAAGGGAGAAATCACAGTCACCCTTGCCTATGATAAAGCGTCGAGGACTGTGAGGATTGAGGTCAGGGACACCGGTGTGGGAATACCTGACGCGGATAAGGACAGGCTTTTCGTGCCGTATTTCTCCACCAAGAGATCCGGCACCGGATTAGGACTCACGATCGCGAATACAATTGTGAGCGAACACAGGGGATCCATTAGGGTTGAGGACAACAAACCAAAAGGCACGAAGTTTATAATTGAGTTGCCAGTCAAGGTATAAAATCGCTTCGCGATTTTATAGAATGCGGCTTCGCCGCTCCGAAAAAAGCAACTCCTATACAATTAAGTTTGCTAGTGACGAGTCACACGATACGAGTAATAAGCCATGCTTTTTTTTTATCACCTTTTTGTTACCATTACTCTCACCATTGTATTTCCTTTTCTCTATCCCTTGAAGAATAGATTTCGATTAGGCGAAAGGCTTGGTCTGGAATTTTCAAACCTGGATCAACCAACTCAGAAGAGGCTATGGGTTCATGCCCTTTCAGTCGGGGAGGTGCTTTCCTCAATGCCATTACTCGAGGCCTTGAAACGGAAATATCCGTCGAGAGAGCTCGCGCTTTCCGTCAAAACGGCAACCGGCTTAAAGATTGCGCGGCAAAAAACTGGGCAGATAATCGATTATGTACTACCCATGCCCTTTGATTTCTGGTGGTCTACAAGAAAGATCATAAACACCATTCAACCAGCGCTCTTTATCCTCGTGGAAACAGACATCTGGCCCGGACTCATTGCATCACTTAAGAAAAGGGGGATCAAGACAATCCTTGTAAACGCAAGGATTTCCCCTCGTGCGGAGAGATCCTATGCGAGGTGGCGATTCTTCATGAAGCGAGTCCTAGGCGGATTAGAGCTGTGCCTCGTTCAAACGGAAATCGATAGACAGCGGATTATGAAAGGTGGACTGCCTTCTAATAGGATCAAGGTCACCGGTAATATCAAATTTGATACAAAATGGAGCTCTATGACGTATGCGGACCGCCAGAGCAGGCGCGCACTCTTCGGCCTCAAGGACTGCCCGACTTGGATAGCGGGAAGCACCCATTATCCCGAAGAAGCGACTATCCTCAAGGTATTCGGCGAGCTTCTTGATCTATTCCCAAATCTTGCCCTTATCATCGCGCCGAGAGAGGCGGGGAGGTTTGAGGATGTCTATGAGTTTGCCAGGGGGAAGGGCTTTAAGGTTATGCGCAGGACTGAATTGCCTAAAGAGAAACATGGATGCAATGTTATTGTCCTTGATACGCTTGGGGAATTGGGACGGGTCTACGGACTCGCGGATGTTGCTTTTGTGGGGGGGAGCCTCGTGAAAAAGGGAGGTCACAATCTACTGGAGCCGGCTTCCTTCGGTGTACCCGTTCTTTTTGGACCCCATACATACAATTTCGCCACCATGTCACAATTATTAATCAGAGATGGGGGTGGAAGGGTCATTGCCGATGAGCACGAGTTACTTCGGGCTATGACCGATCTCTTGGGGGATAGAGGAGAGAGGGAATTGATGGGACAAAGGGCTCAGGAATTCGTTCAGCATAATCAGGGTGCGCTGGACAGGGTAATGGAGATACTGAAGCCTTACATTGAAATGTGAGGTATGCCTAACGTGCCTATAGGAAAAAAAATAAACAGAATTACCTGGTCGGCGCTGCACCAGAAAAGGGAGTGGAATCTTCTCTCATGGTTCCTGGGATTTCTTTCCCTCCTTTATTCAGCAGCCGTAATGCTCCGGCTTCTGGCGTATCGCAAGGGCATAGTGAAGGCCAAATCCCTGCCTGCTTTTGTCGTGAGCATAGGGAATATCACCGCAGGAGGAACAGGGAAGACCCCTTTTGTCGCTATGCTTTCGGAATGGGCAAAACAGCGTGGCTTGCACACTGCTATCCTCTCGCTGGGATATAAGAGGAAGTCGAGAATGAAATCTCTTGTTGTCTCTGATGGAAAAGGGCAAATCTCATCGGTATACGATGCGGGAGATGAACCAATACTCCTGGCCAAAAAGTTCCCCTTTACGCCAGTATTAATATCGAAGGACAGATATGCAATAGGAACTATGGCCCTGAAGCTGTTTAACTCAGAGTTATTGTTATTAGACGACGGCTACCAGTACCTCTCGCTCCACAGGAATCTCAACGTCCTTCTTATAGACGCAAAGAGGAAGTTCGGCAATGGATCATTGCTCCCCCTGGGTCCATTGCGGGAGCCTTTTAAGGAGATAAAGAGGGCAGATCTTATTGTCGTAAGCAAGTGTAGTGAGCAGAACCGTGGAGATGAGCTCGTCGAGCTTGTAAGGGAAACTGTTCCTGGTAAGCCGGTGTTCCGCTCCTGCCATGTTGCCGATGAGGTGTTCTTTCCTCATACTGGTGAGGTCCATTTGCCTCAAATTCTCAAGGGAAAGAAGGTAATGGCCTTCGCCGGTATAGCAGATCCAGATGATTTTCTAGAGATGATTACAGCGCTCGGAGCACATGTGGTGAAGTTCATGTGGTATCCAGACCATCACTCTTACATCAATAAAGATTTCGAGATGCTTGCGTCGTGGAGCAGGAGACCGGAGGTCGACTTTCTGTTGACCACAGAGAAGGATTGGGTAAGGATTGAAGAGATGATTGGCGGCGATGTGAATATCGCCGTGCTTAGGATCAAGATAGGACTTCTCGATGATGGCCATATCCTTTTCGATCTCATAGGAAAGGGAATTCGAGCACTAAGAGGTTTGTCGGATGCGGGTCAGGTCAAGGGATGAGATACGAGCCGGAGAAGTGGAAAAGATCCTGCTGAGGGCTCCTAACTGGGTTGGGGATGCGGTATTGATGACCCCGTGCCTGGCGGCATTGAGAAAGACGTTTCCCCATGCCCGGATCACGGTTCTCGCGAATCCTTGGGTCCTGCCGCTGATCGTGAATCATCCTGCTATTGATAGAATGATGCTCATCGATAAGGGGAAGGGCCTAGTTTGTTCCACCAGGGAATTGATGAGGATTATATCGCATTTAAGAAACGATAGGTTTGATCTGGCAGTGTTGTTTCAGAATGCCTTTGAGGCAGCACTTTTGGCATCAACAGGTGGGGTGAGATACAGGATCGGCTATAATACTGATGGGAGAGGATTTCTACTGACCCACAAAGTGGTCCGTGATGACCACATTCTGGAGGTACATCAAGTAGAGTACTATCTAGGCCTTATTGAGGCCATGGGCTGGCCCATAGAGGAAAGGGAGCCAAGCCTATTTCTCAGTGACCGTGATATTGAGTCGGCCTCTAGGATGCTTTCCTCATACGGCATCGAAGACCACAATTTTATCCTGGGTTTCAATCCGGGTGCTGCCTATGGATCGGCAAAGAGGTGGCCTGAAGAGAGATTTGCAATCATCGGTGATTGGGCGGCCGAGAAATGGAATGCCAAGGTAATGGTTTTTGGTTCCTCAGCAGAGAGAAACATAGGTCTCAGGATCTCACAGCGCATGCGCCATGCCCCCATAAACCTCTGCGGGCTCACCACTTTGAGTCAGGCTATGGCATTGATCAAAAGGTGCAATCTCTTTCTCACCAATGATAGTGGGCTTATGCACATTGCAGCCGCCTTTGAGGTACCCATGGTTGCTATATTCGGCCCCACTAACCATGTTATCACGGGGCCGAGGAGCAAAAACGCCGTCATCGTGCGGCATGACTTTGACTGCAGCCCCTGCTTAAAGGAGATCTGCCCATTAGATCATCGATGTATGCTTTCCATAGAACCCAAAGAGGTATGGGAGGAGATGGACCTGCTCAGGAGAGTTGTCAGTCGAACGTAACTATTCAGCCACCAAGACACAAAGGCCCAGAGAGGGTATGAATGTAAATTGAATATTGGGGATTATCATGAATGAGTCTTAGGATCATTTGTTTCAACATAACACGCGTAGATGCTTCTGGGGCGCAGGGAGAACGAGTATGTATTCCTGGTGTCTTCGTGCCTTCGTGGCAACATCCAGGAGCAGATGCAATGTACCATATAGCATGCAAGATTGAAGGATGAGGTCTGCAGTATTCATCGATAGGGACGGGACGATCAACGAGCAGCGAGGCTATATAAACCATATCAGCCGATTCGTGTTGTTGCCAGGGGCGGGGGAGGCCATATCGCTTTTGAACGAGCACAACCGACTCGTGCTGATTACCTCGAATCAGTCAGGCGTTGCCAGGGGACACTTTCCCATAGAGCTCGTCCATGAAACACATGATTATATGAAAAGGCAGTTGGAAGAAGATAATGCGCACGTTGACGGGATTTATTTTTGCCCTCACCATCCCGATGGGGAGATTGTGGAGTATAAAAGGGCCTGTAAGTGCAGGAAGCCCGGTATTGGTCTCATAGAGATGGCAAGGGCGGAGTTCGATATCGACATGGGTCGATCATGTGTGATTGGTGACCGATGGCTCGATATCATCTTTGCCCATAACGCACATCTTCCCGGCATCCTAGTGCTGACAGGTTATGGTATGGGTGAGCAGGAGTATGTAACCCCTCCGGAGGGGATTGTGCCCGCATACGTTGCGAAAAATCTGCTGGAAGCTGTCCACTGGCTCTTGAGGAACGATACCTGCTAAGAAACTGCTATGGAAAAGACATCTCCACACTCACTCTATCTCTGGTGGATAGCTGTAAAGGTGCTTTCATATATAACCCTGAAGCGCCATTCGGCCTTGAGCTCATGGCCGAGAGGAAGTGCCGGGGTCATGTTCTAACATGGAAGATGGGACATCACATATCTTGATAATTAAGTTGAGCGCGATCGGCGATGTTGTGCATAGCCTTCCCTTGCTTGAGGTCTTGAGGGAGACGTTTCCGCTTGCAAGGATCGACTGGCTGGTTGAGGAGGAGGCATCGGGTATTGTGGAAGGACATCCATTGATCGATAGTCTGCTTATTTTTCCCCGAAAGAGCTGGTTGAGAAGATTCACGAGGAAAGGGGAGGGCAGTTCTGTCGGAAAGGAGGTCGCCCGGTTTATCAGAGGGCTCAGGAGCAGGAGATACGACATAGTCATCGATCTCCAGGGATTGTTGAAAAGCGGGATACTAGCCTTTCTTGCAAGGGGGAAACGGAAGATAGCCCTCAATAACGGAAGAGAGGGAAGTGCGCTCTTTGTCCATGAGAGGGTTGCGGTTCCCGATCCGCAAATGCACGCCCTTGAGAGATATCTCTGTATTGCACGTTACCTGGGTGTGAAAGACCTCCGGTGGGATGGATCCATCCCGGTTTATGAGAGCGATAAGGCATATGTCGACACCTTAGTCGGAGGTTGGGCCCTTAACCGAACCTTGGTAGCCATTAATCCCATGGCGAAATGGGAGACCAAGTTGTGGGAATCGAACAAATTCGCCCTGCTGGCTGACCTCATCAACGAGAAACTGGTCGCAGCAGTTATCTTTACAGGAAGCGGTGCGGATAGGGGTGCGATACAGGCTATTCAATCGGAGATGAAGACAGAGGCCCTGAATCTGGCAGGGAAGACGACCCTGAAACAGTTGGCCTACCTCTATCAAAGGTGCGCTGTGGTTATCTCCACCGATACTGGGCCTATGCATATTGCTGCTGCGATGAAATACCCTGTCGTGATAGGGCTCTTTGGACCGACCTCCCCATTGAGGACCGGCCCGTATGGAGCAAAGCAAAGGGTGGTGAGGGCCGGGGCTGCATGCAGTCCCTGCTTCAAGAAGCGGTGCGACGATAAGCAATGTATGAGACAGATCATGGTGGATATGGTATACGAGGCGGTAAAAGAAGTTATAAATGCCTAAAGTGAAGGTCACGTAATTACATAAGGAGCTATAGATGGCCATTAACAAAGAGTTATTGGATATCCTGGTGTGTCCGAAGTGTAAG
>CAYPNL010000402.1:0-2423 GCA_964412045.1 uncultured Desulfobacteraceae bacterium | reverse complement strand
AGTTTCAAAGAGCAAAATTGTTACTAACCGTGAAGATTTGCTGCAACCAAGAAGCATAAAAAAAATGATCGGAGATTACACGACGAGATCTAAGGACGTAAGGAGGTGTCATGGCGGAAAGACTGGTGGTAGTCGGTGGAGTTGCCGCAGGGCTGTCAGCTGCGAGTGCTGCCAAGCGGCTCAAAAAGAATACGATGAGCGCCGTTGTTTTTGAAAAATCAGGGTATATATCCTATGGGGCATGTTCTGAGCCGTACTTCATTTCAGGTCTTGTCCCTGACGCGGAGGATCTCATCGAAGTCACCCCGGAAGAGTTTGAGCAGAAACGTTCTATCCCCATCCACAGGATGCATGAGGTGGTTGCTATAAACTACAAGAATGGATATGTCACAGTCGACGATTTGGTCGGTCACAAGAGTTTCAAAGAGCCGTTCGACTATCTCATGATCTCCACGGGCGCCCTCGGTAAAGGCCTGGGTGTTGATGGGGAACAATTGATGGGTGTATATACCTTACGGACCGTAGAGGATGCCATTGCTGTCAGGAAGAGCGCCCTCGATTCAGAGGATGTGGTCATTTGCGGCGGAGGATACATAGGCCTTGAGATGGCAGAGGCCTTTGTAACGATGGGAAAGCATGTCACCGTATTGAAGAAGACCTCCCAGATGCTGTTGAACTTTGATCCTGAGATGTCTGCCTTGGTTGAGGAAGAGGTGAGATCTAAGGGTGTGACCATTATAACCGGTGTGGATATTCTCTCTATCGAGGGTTCCGAAAGGGTCGAGAAGGTGGTGACCAACGAAGGAGAGGTGAAGGCTGAAACGGTCCTCATTGCAAAGGGAGCCCTCCCCAATGTGAGCCTTGCTCAGAGCATAGGGGTGGAGATTGGTGCAACCGGTGCGATTGCTGTGAACAAACGCCAGGAGACAAATCTTGACCATGTGTATGCAGGCGGCGATTGCGCCGAGGCATATCATATAGTAAGTGGGAAACCGGTGTATATACCACTCGGGACGACTGCCAATAAGGCAGGCAGGGTGGCTGGTGAGAATATCGGCGGACTGCACACGGAATTTCCAGGTATTGTGGGTACTGCTGTATCAAAGATATTCGATCTGGAGGTTGCACGGACCGGCCTCAGCTTGAAAGAGGCCGATCTGGATGGATTCGATGCCTATGCCACCACGATACGTCATAGGTCACGGTCTAAACATTATCCCGGAGGCTATTCAATCACCGTGCACTTTATTACAGAAAAGGGTACCGGCAGACTGCTGGGGGCTCAGATGATAGGCAGAGAAGGGGTTGCTCACCGAATAGATGTGATGGCCGCGGTCTTACATGCAGGCATGACCGTGGAGGATGTGTATCATCTGGATTTGGGTTATGCACCGCCCTTTGCGCCGGCATGGGATCCTATTCTGATTGCTGCAAACACGGCGAGAAAAGCTTAAGCCGGTACTCCTTCAAAAAAGAAGTGGGGAAACTATTCAGTCACGAAGGCACAAAGACCAAAAGAAAAGATACATAGTAAGGTTATTATAAAAAATGCAGTAATCTTGGTGCCTTGGTGCCTTTGTGGCAAGATAGCTGGTTATTAAAGATAAGGTAAGAAAGGAGGCGATTGAGATGCCGAGAGGTGACGGAACAGGCCCCGGAGGGCAAGGACCGGGAACAGGAAGAGGCCTTGGACGAGGCGGCGGTCGTGGTCAGGCGGGCGGTCGTGGCCAGATGGGGGGCAGCGGCCTTGGCTCGGGCGGAGAATGCGTATGCCCCAGTTGTGGCTACAGGATGCCTCATCAGACAGGTTCTCCCTGTTACGAGATTCGATGTCCTCAATGTGGGGCGCCAATGACGCGGTAGATGTTCTATATATATCATAGCTTCGCCGCTTCCCGCTTTACCGGGAAGCGGCGAGCAAAGAAGAGAGGTATGAAATGGCCACTTTGGTACTTGAATTTTCCAATGAGGAGGCCATGAGGATAGAGGCGATACTCATGGACAATGATGCCGAAGAGGCACTACGATTTTTCAAAGAGGTTGTTAAACCGAAGATACGGTCAAAACGCTCCAATGCACTGGATATGGGTAAATCAACGGGTATTATGACCGGATAGCGCTTGGTAACCTCTTACATTCTCCCTTGTATATGGAAAGAGGCTCAACTGGAAATCTATGGCGTCATAGGCTTAAGGGTGATACCAGACTTTGTGGAGTTGGATTAGATAGGTACATGACGATAGTAATCAAAAAGACGATCAAAAAGCAAACCAGTGATATGGAATACGAGGAAAGGAAAACCCATGATCAACTGGATAGAAAACCACCAACACCTTGCCGAGGTGCAAGAAACGTATAACGATCTCTTGGTCCTGCTCTTTCATGGGAATTTTTCCCCTGCTTCCAAGCGTGCCCTGGCCGAG
>CAYPNL010000401.1:0-8907 GCA_964412045.1 uncultured Desulfobacteraceae bacterium | reverse complement strand
ACGGATTCCAAGACCGGCATCATTTTCCATGCCATCAGGGAAGATGAACTGGCTGTTCGGACTGCGGGCATCAACACGACCCGTTACAAGCTTCTGGCCTTCAGTCTCAGTGGTTTTTTTGCAGGGATATCAGGGGGGCTCTACGCACATTTTATGAGGATTGCCGGCCCCTCCACCTTGGAAGTCTCGCTGTCTTTTACGGTTGTAATCTGGGCTGTATTCGGAGGGATAGTCACGATCTATGGGCCTGTCGGGGCGGTCTTTCTCCTGTTTCCCTTGCTGGAGTTTTTGCGCTTTTGGCCCGAGTTCCGCATGTTGATGTTCGCGGTTGTCATCCTGTTGATCCTTCTTTACATGCCGGACGGCTTTTTCCCATGGGTACGCGACAAGATCGAGAAAGAGTGCCCCAGGTGTAAGGTCAGAAATGTGGCCACCCGTAAGACTTGCAGGGTTTGTACGGCGCCGCTGGATTAGGATTGGTACTTTTTTGTGAGGAGAGCATACATGGATGCGAAGGCATTCTATATGGGGAAACCCTGGTTGAAATTTTATCCTGAAGGGGTTTTATCGGAGGTTGAAATCACCGAAAAGAGCATCCCGGAGATCTTTGACGAGGTTACTGAGAAATACGCCGACAAGATCGCCCTGATCTTCTATGGCAAGAAGATCAGCTACCGCTTGCTGCGGGAGTTGGTAGATCGATTCGCCACGGCATTGGCTGACTTGGGCGTAACCAAAGGGGATACGGTGGCCCTCTACCTGTTGAATTGCCCCCAGTACGTGATCTCTTATTTTGCCGCACTCAAGATCGGGGTCAAGGTCACTCCTGTCAGCCCTGTTTATACGAGCAAGGAAGTCAAGCATCAGCTTGAGGACAGCGGCGCCGGGACGATTATCTGCCAGGATATCATGTATGATAACGTGGAGAAGACCGGTATTGATCTCAAGCATGTGATCCTGACCAATATCGCGGAATACCTCCCAACGTTCAAAAAGCTGCTGGGAAAGAGTGCCCTTGGAAAGGTCTATCGTGAGATGCACGTGCCGACCCCCACCTTTATGGAAGAGGCAGGACTACTTCAATTCCAGGCCCTCATCAAAAAGTATGATCCCCTGCCTCCCCGAATAGAGATTGAGCCTACAAAAGACATTGCCGTCCTTCCCTATACCGGAGGTACGACCGGGCTCCCCAAGGCAGCTATCCTCACGCATTACAATATGTCTGCCTTGCGGGAACAGGCTATTGCCTTTTGGCCCCTTTTTGAGGAGGGTAAGGAAACGGTCATCGCCTTCCTGCCCTTTTTCCATATTTATGGGCAGGTTGTGGTGATGCTTAATAGCTTGGTCCAGGGATTCACCATGGTCCTGTTCACCACACCGGATATGGATGATATCCTCTCGGCTATGGACCGCTATCAGGCCACTGCCTTTTACGGAGTCCCCACCCTATTTGAATATCTCAAGGAGTATGACAAAACAGAACGCGTGAACTGGAAGCGATTGAAAATGATCGCTTGTGGGGCAGACACACTCCACAAATCCACTATTGACGAATGGGAACGGCGAACGGGAGCCAAAATATTGGAAGGTTACGGTCTGACCGAGACCACTTCTCTCAGTCATGGGAGCCCTTTTACCAGGCCGAAGGCCGGTTCCTTCGGGATTCCCATTCCGAATGTTAAGGCTGCAATTGTCCATCACGACAGCACTGAATTCCTTCCTCCCGGGGAGGTGGGTGAGTTGATTTTGAGTGGTCCCAATATTATGCAGGGCTATTGGAGGAGACCGGAGGAAACGAAGGAGGCCCTTATCGAGATTGACGGGGAAACGTGGCTGCGCACCGGAGATTTGGTCAGCATGGATGAAGAGGGCTATTTCTACTTCTCCGACCGCAAACGGGACCTGATTAAGTATAAAGGCTATTCGGTCTTTGCCCGGCATGTAGAAGAAGTCCTCTTTCAACATCCTCAAATCAAGGCCGCAGGGGCGGTGGGAGTCCCGGACCCCAAGGCAGGCCAGTTAATAAAGGCCTATGTGGTTCTCCAGAGTGAGGCTAGAGGCAAGATCTCCGAGGAAGATATTATCGAATATTGTCGGGAAAACATGGCTCACTACAAGGTCCCCAATATCATCGAATTCCGCGGAGAGCTTCCCAAGACAGACGTAGGAAAGGTCTCTCGCCGGGAACTGAGAGAAGAGGAGGCAGAGGAGAGCTGATATGGGCGAACCGTTCCTGGAACTCGACGGCATCATGAAGAACTTTGGAGGGCTTCGTGCGCTCGATGCAATCCGTTTTTCCATGGATCGGGACCAGATAGTCGGTTTAATAGGCCCTAATGGTGCGGGCAAGACCACTCTCGTACGGCTTATAACCGGCATTTTACGGCCTGATTCGGGGAGCATCCGGTTCAAGGGCAAGGATATTACTGGGCTTAAGACATGGGATATCATAAATTTGGGCATTGCCTGCACCTTCCAGAATATGAGGCCCTTTCGCCGTCTCCCCATTATCGCTAATGTCATGGTTTCATGCCTGTGCCCTCGAGCTATGAAAAGGGGGGAATGGGTCAAGAGAGTAGAGGCCAAGGCCCTGGATGCCTTGGAGTTTGCGGGCATTTCCGATATGGCCTTGGAAAAGGCCTCTACCCTCTCCCAGGGCGATCTCAAACGGTTGGAGGTGGCACGGGCTGTGGCTACCGAGCCTGAATTGCTGCTCCTGGATGAGCCGTTCGGAGGGCTGAGCCCTGCCGAGACCGATCTTATGGCCAAATCCATTAAGAGACTGCACAAAGGCGGCCGTTTCGGTCGATTGCACAGCGAGGGACCGGCGATGATTATCATAGAGCATAAGCTTCAGCAGCTGATGAAGATCGTGGATCGAATCATTGTACTTAACTATGGCATCATTATCGCTGATGGTAACCCGGAAGAGGTAGTGAACGACAAAGGGGTTATCGAGTCTTACCTGGGCGAAGGAGGGATGTAACATTGTTGCTGGAAGTAGGCGATCTGACGGTTTGCTTTGATAAGGCGATGATCATCAACGAGCTCAACATGAACGTTGAGCAGGGCGAGTTGGTCAGCCTGGTGGGGCCTAACGGGGCAGGCAAATCCACATTGCTCAGGGCGATTACCGGGTTAGTCGCCTGGGAAAAAGAGATCACCAGGAGGTCGACCGGCGGAGACGTACTCTTTGTGGGGACGGTGACCTTTAGCGGGGAGAGAATAGATCAGATACCCGCCCATGATATCGTAAAGAGAGGACTGATTCTCTGTCCGGAACGAAGAAGGCCATTCCGTGAGATGACGGTGTTAGAGAATCTCTATGCCGGTGCTTACCTGCTCAAGGATAAAGGAAAGATCAAAGACAACCTTGATAAGGTCTACCAATTATTCCCTGTTATTCAAGCGCGATCCAAACAGATCTCCGGCACCTTATCCGGCGGGGAGCAGCAGATGCTTGCCATAGGCAGGGCATTGATGTTTCAGCCGAAACTGCTGTGCATTGATGAACCTTCAACCGGGCTAGCCCCGATTCTTAGACGACAGGTATTTGATAAGATTGGGGAAATCAGAAACCTTGGAATCACCGTGCTCCTCGTCGAGCAGGAAGTAAGCACGGTCTTTAAGATGGCCACCAGAAACTATGTCCTTTCCTCCGGGAAGATCATTGCAGAGGGAACAGCAGAGAGACTGCTTCAAGATGAGGTCCTCCGCAAAACCTATCTCGGGCTGTAGCCGGCATTCGTAAAAAATTATCGGCAGCCTTTTTTCAGATCCTTTTACCGTTGTAAAAGATATGGAGTTTAGAAGGGTTGATGCCCAGGGAAATAGTTTCGCCGGATACAAAGGTTTCCTCTTTTCTTGCCCGGGCCGTTAGGGTTGCGGAACCTATCCGGGCATGGATATATTTTTCTGAGCCCGCGTTGCTGATTATCTCTACCGTTGCTCTGAGGGCGTTCTCGGGTCCATGGGCAATCTCTATGTCCTCAGGACGGATGCCTATTTCAACAGTATTTCCCGCAACATGAGGTGCAATATGCTGGATATTCAGCGAGAAATCTGCGCTTTGAAAGATGAACCCTTTCTTGGCCGTGATTATCGTTCCTTTAAAGAGGTTCATTGCAGGAGAGCCGATAAAGCTGGCAACAAAGGTATCCGAAGGGCGATCATAAATGATTTCAGGCCGGTCGATTTGGTGTATGCTCCCATCTTTCATAATGACTACTTTATCGCCAAGGGTCATTGCCTCCACCTGATCATGGGTCACATACAAGATCGTGCCCCGAATCTGTTTATGCAGTCTCATGAGTTCCAGACGAACATTGATCCGGAGCATGGCGTCCAGATTGCTCAATGGCTCATCCAACAAGAAAAGCTGGGGTCTGCGCACTAAAGCCCGGCCCATAGCCACCCTTTGTCGTTGACCCCCTGAAAGTTCCCTTGGTTTTCGTTTTAGGAGGTCGTGAATCCCCAAGAGATTGGCTGCCTCGGTGATCCTTTTCCCTATCATATCTTTATGGATGCCACGCATTCGAAGGCCGAAACCAAGGTTCTGGGCGACCGTCATATGAGGATACAGTGCATAGCTTTGAAAGACCATTGCCACATCCCTGTCTCTCGGACTGAGATGATCGACCTGCCGGTTGTTCACCAAAACAGAACCCTCGTCTTGCGATGTGAGACCGGCCACAATTTGCAGCAAGGTGCTCTTTCCACATCCTGATGGTCCCAGAAGCACGCAGAATTCACCATCATCTATGGAAAGATTTATGTTGGAGAGGGCCACTATATCGCCAAAACGTTTGCTGATTCCCTTAAGTTGCCATGAGGCCATTCTTTATCCTTTTATAGCCCCGGCAGATAATCCGGTAACAATGCGCCGCTGGAAAAGCAGTACCATGAAGATCAATGGGGCCGTTGTGATGAAAGATGCCGCTGCTATTTCTCCCCATGGGATGGTATGCTCTCCCTGAAACAGAGCGATCCCTACAGGCATTGTTTGCCTGGCAGGATCGGTCATGATTAACAGGGCCAGAAAGAATTCATTCCAGGCATAGATAAAGCTCAGGATTGCAGCGGTAAAAAGCCCCGGAGCCGATAAAGGCACTATCACACGGACTAATGAACCCAGCCTGGTGCAGCCGTCAACCAGGGCTGCTGCCTCCAGCTCTTCAGGCATTTCTCTAAAAAAGAGGGTCAAGATCCAGACAGCCAGCGGGAGGGTAAGTGCTACATAGGGAAAGATTAATCCCTGGTACGTGTTGAGCCATCCCATAAACCTGAGGAAACGCCAGATAGGTCCCACCATGGCAATTTGTGGGAACATGGCGCATGCAAGAATCCCCATGAGAATAATCTGTGCCCATCGGCGGGGCAGTCTTGCCAGGGCATATCCTGCTACTGTACCCAGGGTTATGGTTACTATGGTAGCTGAGCCAGCCACAATTGCAGAATTCAACAGGTAATGGATGATGCCGTACCGCGTAACCGCGGAAGAAAAGGACTCCATGGAAAAAGAAGGCAGCCACTGCGGCGGGATAGCAGTTATCTGTGTCTGGTCCTTGAATGCCGATAACACGAACCACAAGAAAGGAGCCAAAGAAAAGCCCGCAGCCAGAAAAACGCCGATGATGAACAGAAATTTTTTCAGGAATCTTTTCATCATACACTGGCTTCCAGTAAGCGCCGGCCGACCATCCTCACATACGCAACAGCAAGAACCAGCACCATGATGAAGATGCAAACAGATATTGCTGAGCCATAGCCCATCCATCCTTCCACAAACATCTTTTTGTAACCATAAAGCTGGAGCACATTTGTGGCATCTGCCGGGCCCCCCTGCGTCATGACAAAGGCAAGGTCGAATACGCGAAATGCATCAATGGTCCGAAAGAGCATGGCTACAAGGAGGGCAGGCCGGATTAACGGCCATGTAATGTGCAGAAAACGCCGCCAGACCGATGCACCATCAACCTTAGCAGCGTGATAGAGTTCCTCCGGGATAACCTGTAGTCCGGCCAGGATCAACAAGGCCGCAAACGATGATGTCTTCCATATATCTGCAGCCACAATGGACAGAAGTGCAGTCGAGGGCAGAGCCAGCCATGGAATATAAAGGCTTGTATCGGCGCCGAAAACTGCGTAATTGATCACGCCGTAAGCGTCGTTGAATAAAAACCTCCACATCTGTGCAGAGACTACCGTAGGGATTGCCCATGGAATTAACACGCAAGCCCTTAGTGCACCGCGTCCGGGAAAACGATGGTGGATCAGAAGGGCTAGAAGAATCCCGATCAGGAGTTCAAAAAAGGTCGTGGTGCCAACGAAAATGATGGTAATCCAAAAGGAATGCCGGGCAACGGGATCATTGAGGAGTTCTTGGTAGTTGTCCAGCCCCACAAAAGGGGTTTTGAGTTGCGGAAGACCAATAATGATCCTATGAAAGCTCAGAAAAAATGAATGAATGATAGGGGCGGCGATGAACAAAAGGAGGACCGCTACCGACGGAACGAGCAGGGCCAGGTAAAAGTTTTGGTCCTTGCGGGTCATTCGTGGACCATAGCCCCCAATCTAAAAAGCCTTTCGATTTTTATGGATGTCGCAGCAGCCATCCCGGAAAGATCGGATCCTCGTTCTGTAATTGCATGGCTGAAGAAACGCTGGAGTTCCTGGCTGATCATAGGGTAAACAGGAGAAAGGGGTCGGGGCCGCGCTTTTTCAAAGGCAGGCAAAAAGGCCTTCAGATGCGCCCTCTCTTTTTGGATCTCAGGGTCTTGGTAAACGGACTTCCTTGTAGGAGCAAGGCTTGCCTGTAATGCCAGAATCTTCTGCGCTTCATGCGAGGTCATAAACTGGATAAATCGCCATGCCTGTTCAGGGTGTATTGAATAGTGGTTTATACCGAACTGCCAACCCCCAAGGGTTGAGGCTGGGCTATGTCCTGGGAAGGCAGGCAGGCTTCCTACCCCGATTTTGCCGGCAATTTTTGATTTTTTCGGGTCGTTCGCTACGGCCCAGGCGTACGGCCAGTTGCGGTGGAAGATGGCCTTTCCTTGAATAAAAAGATCCAGTGATTCGGGCTCTTCGTAATTGATTGCGCCCCTGGGTGCAGCCTTGCCGATAATCCTATCACGCACGAATGAAACTGCTTCAACAACAGCGGGCTTATCCAACAAGGCCTTACCAGTTTTCTGGTCGATAACGGCCCCACCATTGGACCATATGAACTCCATCATATCGCAGACCAATCCCTCATACTGTTTAAACTGACCTGAATAGATATGGAGTCCCGGCTCATTCTCGCCTTGGGTAATTTCCTGCCCCTGGGTGAGCATCTCCTCCCATACTGTGGGCGGTTTGAAATGATATTTTTTTAGGAGATCCTCTCGGTAGTAGAAAAGGCCGGCTCCAAGATAGCAAGGAACACCGTATAGTTTTCCCCGATATGTATTTGCAGTGATTGGCCCAGGTAAAAATTTGTTTTGTTCTTTGACGGGAAACCTTGATGTGAGATCGAGGGCCCAGCCTGCATTTGCAAATTCAGGAGGCCATATAACATCCATAAAAAATACATCCACGGATTTATCCCTATTTTTGAGACGCTGGGCAATGATCGCGTGATATTCGGTGGAAGAATGCGGCCCAACCTGAACCTTGATGTGAATATCCGGATTTTTCTGGTGGAAATTTTGAATCACTCTATTCCAAACCTCAGGCTGGTTCGGCTTCCATGTCAGGAAGACAACCGTTGTTGGTTCTTCCGCCCATGCGAATTGAGCGCAGATATTGATGAAACCAGCGATTCCAAAGGCGATGATCATGATCTTTAGGGTTTTCATGATAAACCTTTTTTAAAGGTGTATTAATTTACCGCTGCACGTTCGGGTTCTATAGGTTTGGACTCTAAAGTCACCAGTTCCGGTCTGTGTAAGTTTACAATTTCACGACGATAAAGCAGAGGTCGCCTGTGTGGGTAAATCTGTTCCTCGTTTCTCCATCTTTGGATTTCATTGAGATCAATTTCGGCCTCGATAATGGTCTCTTTAGATTCTGAGTTTACCACGATATCCCCCCGGGGGTCAAAGACAGCACTGTAGCCCGAAAAATAAGGTCCCGGTCTATTTGCATAAACGACAAAAATTTGGTTATAAATGGCCGCTCCTGCGAATCGACGCCACATATAATCAACGGGAAAGGTTGCCGGGACAGCCGAGATATTCACAATTATACCAGCGCCTTTCAGTGAAAGGACCCTCCAGACCTCAGAAAATGCTGCATCAAAGCAGATCGTGATGCCAATCTTTCCAAATGGGGAATCAAAGACGATTAATTCCCTGCCTGGGATAAAATGTTCAGTCCAGTGTACATGTGTTTTCGTATAGCTCTGCGTCACATTCTTATCTATATAGGTTGCAACATTAAAATACCTTTCACCCCATCTTTTTAGCTCTCCAATAATTACCCTCGCATGCGAGTTTCTTACAAATTGATAAAGATCACTGGAAATCTCGCTATAGATGACCTTCATTTTTCTGTATAGTAATCCTTCGGGTTTTTCAAGGGAGGGATGCCCATGCAAGATTAATTCAGGAAAAACGATCAGGTCGTGAGCTTTATATGTATCAATAATATTTTTTACCCTTTCAATATGTTTTTGTATGTTTTTAGAGCTGTAATTTATTTGCGCTATGCAGATCTTTATCCTCTTTGATTTCATTTCCATCGTATGGTGAACTCCTTATGTTTGCTTCCGTATGAATAGATAATGCGTATGAATGAGGTCTTATCTAAACAGCTAAAAATGGTGGGATATATTTTTTCTGGATATCCTCTTCTATCCGCTGCACATAAATACGGGCAGCGTCATCGCCATAGATATTATTGCCATAACGATACATGCTGCCC
>CAYPNL010000400.1:0-3581 GCA_964412045.1 uncultured Desulfobacteraceae bacterium | reverse complement strand
GTTTGAGGACGACGATTTTTCCTTTTCGTCTTACAGGCAACAGGCTCTGGAGCATGAGATGGGAAAGGCCTTGATCAGACGCCTCCATTTGGCGGATAGGCTGTATCGTTCCCCGATTCCTGATAACAGTACTGAATTATTTTTGTCAGTGCTTTCTCAGAGATAGGAAAGAGGAGCGGTATAGCGCATCATGGGTAAGGCGGTTTTGTTTGATGAGCTCTCTTGAGTTACAAACATTGGTTGTATTATCGGGTTTATCCGGCTTCGGTCATAGACATGAACTTATTCGACGCATGTCTCTCGTAGAAGATAAGGACCTCTTGATCGAAAGAGCACAGCGAGAGGGCGTGGCTTCCTTCCTCTACAAGAACCTCAAGACATCCGGTCTTCTTGAGAGATTGAGCCCCGATCAAATACAAAGGCTTGAGGCATTTTATTTTCAGACCCTCCGTTTGAATCTCAGGCTGATTCGTGACCTTACGCAGATTCTGGTCCTGGTGAATGAGAAACGGATTCGGGCCGTGCTCCTTCAGGGTATCATTCTCCTTGCACAGCTTTACAGCGACATCGGGTTGAGGCCGTTGGGCGATATAGATCTCTGGGTGTTCCAAGAGGACTATCCTTTGTTACTTAGCATCCTGGAATCAGTGGGTTACGAGCGGGACCCTCTCTACCCCAACACCTTGAGGAGGGGATTAACGGTGCTTGACCTTCATACCCATATCATGGGTGCTGATCGAATCAGGACCAGAGCCCTGCTTCTCTCCAAAGATCAGGGCGATATCTTCAAGGATACGCAGGTGATACATTTTGACGGGAGTGAGGCTCGCTGCTTAAACACCTACGACCAGGTCTTGTACTTGGGCCTCCACGCCCTTAAGCATAATCTGGACAGATTGCTGTGGCTGGCTGATATCAGGGCCTTGATCGCACCGTGGGGCGAATCCGATTGGCAAGCAGGTTGGAGACGAGCTGAGGAATTAGGCCAGAGGAAAACCCTTTCCTCTATGGTATTTCTCCTCACGCGCATGTTCGATCTTCAGATACCGATCAAGGGCCGGGAGCTTGTGGGAGAAATGAGACTCAATCTGGTTGAAAAGCATCTCCTCAGGAAAAGGATACGGGGAAATTTGCCTCCTCAATGGGCGCCGCTCGTACTTTTTTCGCCTGAAAAGGGGATGCGGAAGCGCCTGGCTTTTGCCCTGGAGACCTTGTTCCCCAAAACAGACATATTGGAGCAGGTCTTTAAGCGCTCTCCCGGGAGAACAGAACGGCATCTTTATGCTCTGAGGCTTCTTCAGCTCGTGAGAATGGCAAAGAGTTCGTTAAAGGTGAGGTTCGGGCTCTGATGTCAGGAAATAGAATGAGAGCCGGCCGTTGGAATAGAATCCTACATCAGTAATGGATAGTTGACATAAACGGTAAGATCTTGGGCTATGAAGACTCTCGTAGAATGATTTCTAACTATGATCGCAATACAAAAGGTCATTGCGGGCGAAGCGAGGCAATCTCTAAAACCATTGCATTCCATTGAGATTACTTCGTCGTCATGCTCCTCGCAATGACAGGCAACATGCTATGTTGTTTCAGAATCGTGCTCCTAGTGCTTAAATGCCCTCTGCCCGGTGAATACCATGGTCACCTGGGGTCTGGCCTCGTTACAGGCCTGAATCGACTCGAAGTCCCTCAGCGATCCGCCCGGATGGACGATCGCCCGTATCCCCTCCTTGATGGCCGCATCCACCCCGTCCCTGAAAGGGAAAAATGCATCCGATACCATGGTTGCGCCAACTAAGCCGCCGTGTGCCTCTGCAGTAGCTTTGTCGATCTCTTCTTTGAGGCCGGCATCCCTGACGCCCTTTTCTATCTCCGATTCCAACTGCTTATAGGGAATGCCGTATTTCCTGAAACAGAGCGCGTCAGCGTATTTCGTGTAGGCCTTGAAGATAGCGATCTCCGCAACGCCCACCCTGTCCTGTTCACCGGTACCGATCCCCACGGTAGTTCCATCCTTCACGTAGATGACGGAGTTTGAGGTAATCCCCTGTTCCACCTGCCAGCCGAAGAGCATGTCCGCGTATTCTTCTTCAGTGGGCGTTCGTTCTATGGTGTAGGTTGTTCCCTGGTATTCGGCAGTGGCCGGCTGAAAATCAGCCGGTGTTTTGATCAGGTTGATAGGCGACTGCTGAACGATGATCCCCCCATCGATGAGGCTTTTAAACTCCATGAAGCGTTTCTCCGTGTACTCTGCCAGCCTATCTATTTTCTCGATCCTGACGATCCTGAGGTTTGTACTCTTGGTAAGGATAGGTACAGAGCCTGCCTCGAATTCCGGCGCTGCCACTACCTCGAGATAGTTCTGGCTCACGAGCCGGGCTGTCTCCGCATCGATCGGCCTGTTGAATACTGCACAGCCGCCGAATGCCGCTATTCTATCTGCCATGTTTGCCTTTTCATAGGCATCGGCAATGCTTGACCCATATGCCACGCCACAGGGGTTGTTGTGCTTCACGATGACTACAGCCGGCCCCAGGGTGAGATATTTCAGGATATTGAGGGCATTGTCGATATCGGTGAGATTGATCTTTCCAGGGTGCTTACCGCTCTGGATCATATCCTCTTCGGTAATGCCCGATACCAGCCCTTTCCCCGGCTCGATAAATCGGCATCCGCCGAGGGAGAGGTTTCCGCCAACCAGCTCGTAGAGGGCTGCCTCCTGGCCAGGATTCTCTCCGTATCTGAGGCCTTTTTCGATCAGCTCCCCGGTACCCTCATCCGCAAGCTTCCAGGTCCTCTTCTTGTAGAGAAGAGTCTGATCTCCGAAACTCATGGTGATCTGGACCGGGAAGTGGTCATCCATCACCGTTCTGTACATCTTTTTTAATTCATCCGACATCGTATATTCCTTCAACTAATAAAACTAATGAAACCAACAAAACTATCTCTTATTCTTATCCATCTCTATAGATGCGTATGCATTGTGGTTGTGGATGGATTCAAAGTTTTCACACTCCACTGAGAACCACACGATATTACGATCGCTCTGTAGTTTCTCGGCAATATCCCTGACGACATCCTCAACAAATTTGGGATTTTGGTATGCCTTCTCAGTAACGTATTTCTCGTCCTCTCTCTTGAGCACGGAGTATACATCGCAAGAGGCATTCTCCTCTACCAGTCGTATAAGGTCCTCTATCCAGATAAATTTTTTGAATCTCACCTGCAGCCTCACCTCTCCCCTCTGGTTATGAGCGCCGAAATCGCTAATCTCTCGCGAGCATGGGCACAGGGTAGTAATCGGCACACGAATCATCACGACCTGATCCTTACCGTTATTAAGGCTTCCTTTGAAGGTGCACTGATATTCCATGAGTCCCCGGCTCTTGCTGACAGGGGCCGTTTTCATTATGAAATAAGGAAAGGATATCTCTATATGGGCACTTTCGGCGTTGAGCCGTTCCTTCATAGTAGAGAGGATTCCGGAGAAGTTCTCGATGGAAATCCTCCGATCATGTTCATTCAGGATCTCAACAAGCCGGCTCATATGAGTGCCCTTGAAGTCCTTGGGAAGATTCACATAC
>CAYPNL010000399.1:0-12348 GCA_964412045.1 uncultured Desulfobacteraceae bacterium | reverse complement strand
CTTGCTATCGACGCTGATCCGGATGCGAACCTTGCCCAGGCCTTAGGAGCAAAAAACGCACGGGAGATTACACCCATCTCCGAGATGAGAGCGCTCATCGAGGAGAGGACCGAGACCAAGCTCAACACCATGGGAGGATACTTCAAGATTAACCCCAAGGTAAGCGACTTGCCGGAAAAGCTCTCCATAGATGCTGATGGTGTGAAACTGATGGTATTGGGAGGGATAAAGGCGGCAGAGGCTGGTTGTATCTGCCCTCAAAGCGTGCTCTTGAAGGTCCTCGTCTCCCATCTGATACTGGCCAGAGATGAGGTGATAGTCCTGGATATGGAGGCCGGTCTGGAACACCTGGGAAGGGGAACGGCGCGCGCGGTGGATAAGATGATCGTGGTCATCGAACCCGGGAGAAGGAGTTTGGAAACGGCCCGCCAGATAAAAAGGTTATCTCAGGAGCTGGGAATTAAGAACCTTCTCATTGTGGGAAATAAGATCAGATCGGAGATTGACAAGGATTTTCTGCTCACACAGATGGAGGGTTTTACCTTCCTCGGCTTTTTGCCCTTCAACGAGCAGATCATCGAAGCGGATCTCGCTGACGCACCTCCCTATGAAAAAGACCCTCAGGGCCTGGAGATCGTCTCAGAAATGGTAAAGGGTTTTTTCGAATAAAGAACGAATTGTAGAGATCAAGGGATGTAAGGATGAACCACACAGTTCACAATTTCTATGCAGGGCCTGCAAAACTGCCGCAGCCGGTATTAGAGCAAGTCCGGGAAGAGTTTCTCAATTTCCGCGGCTCAGGCATGTCTATCGTCGAGATCAGCCATCGATCCGCCCTGTTCGATGAGCTCTTACATGATACTATCACAAGGGTGAAGCGGCTGCTCGGCTTTGGCAACAGCCATCATGTCCTCTTTGTTCAAGGAGGTGCAAGCCACCAGTTCTGCATGCTCCCCATGAATCTCGCCCTTCAGGGCCGACCTGTTGACTATATGAATACCGGCGTCTGGTCAGCAAAGGCCATTAAAGAGGCTCGGATTCAGGGTATGGATGTACGGGTTATCGCCACCTCAGAGGACAGGGAGTTCTCATATATACCGACTGAGTACACCGTGGATCAAGATGCGGCGTATCTGCATTTTACCTCCAATAACACCATCATGGGCACCCAATGGCACCGATATCCGGACGGGAAAGGTGTCCCTTTGGTAGCCGATATGTCTTCCGATTTCATGAGCCATCCGATCGACGTAACACCATTCGGGCTCATCTATGCAGGCGCCCAAAAGAATATCGGTCCCTCTGGAATCGCCATGGTACTCATCAGGGAGGATATGCTCGAAAGGGTACCTGATACCCTTCCCACGCTGCTCAAATACACGACCTTTCAGGAACACAACTCGCTCTTTAATACGCCTCCCACCTTTACCATCTATGTAATCAACTTGGTACTTACATGGCTGGAGGAAACAGTCGGAGGATTGGAACAAGTAGAGAAGATCAACAGGGAAAAGGCCTCTATCATCTACCAGGTCATTGATAACAGTGAGATCTACCGTGGCATAGTAGAAGCCGACAGCCGTTCCTTGATGAATGTTGCCTTTCGCCTGCCCGATTCTGAATTGGAGAAGCGTTTTTTGGCCGATGCCCAGAAACAGGGATTCATCGGCCTGAAAGGTCACCGTTCCATCGGCGGCTGCCGGGCTTCCATCTATAACGCCGTCACCCTCGACAGCGTAAAAAGCCTTGCTGCCTTTATGCAGGAATTCGAAAAAACATCCGCCTAACACCATGGAAAAAAGACACATCATCGCTGATCTCATACCATCATCTGATCTCGGATCAGAGGTCACGGTTATGGGGTGGGTCAGGACCAAACGGGATTCAAAGGGAGGATTTTCCTTTCTCGAGGTCAATGACGGCTCCACGATCAAGAACATCCAGGTGATTGCGGACAATCAGGTGCCCAACTACGATCAGGAGATCATGAGGCTAACCGCCGGCTGCTCGGTTATGGTCAAAGGAACACTCCTTGCGTCCCCGGGCAAGGGTCAAACCGTGGAGATCCAGGCCACGGAGATACGGGTAACAGGCTGGGCTGATCCCGAAGGGTATCCCTTGCAGAAGAAGAGACATTCATTCGAATACCTCAGGACCATTGCCCATCTGCGCCCGAGAACCAATACCTTCGGGGCAGTGGCTCGAATACGAAACGCCATGAGCTATTCCATCCACCGCTTCTTTCAGGAAAGGGGCTTTTTCTATGTTCACACCCCGATCATTACCGGCAGCAACTGTGAGGGCGCCGGCCAGATGTTTCAGGTAACCACCCTTGACCTTGAACGTCTTGCCCTTAATAACGGCAAGGTTGACTTCAGTGAGGATTTCTTCGGCAAGCCTGCCGGCCTCACCGTGAGCGGACAACTGGAGGCAGAGATCTACGCCCTCTCCTTGGGCAAGGTGTACACCTTTGCTCCCACCTTCAGGGCGGAAAACTCCAATACCTACCGGCACCTTGCGGAGTTCTGGATGGTGGAGCCTGAGATGGCATTCTGTGATCTCGAGGAAAATATGGCCCTTGCCGAGGATCTCATCAAAGACACCCTTGCCTATATCCTGGAACACTGCGAGGATGATTTGGATTTCTTCAACCGTTTTGTGAAGACAGACCTCCTCGCAAGCCTTCAGGATGCGCTCAACAGCGGCTTCGAGCACCTCACCTATACAGATGCAATCGAGATCCTCTCTAAGGCTGACAAGAAATTCGAGTTCCGCCCTGCGTGGGGCACGGATATACAGTCCGAGCATGAGCGGTACCTGTGCGAAGAGGTATTCCACAAGCCGGTGGTGGTCATCGATTATCCGAAGGAGATTAAACCGTTCTACATGAAGGTGAACCCTGATGGCAAAACAGTAAAGGCCATGGATGTGCTCCTGCCGAGGATTGGAGAGATTATCGGGGGCAGCCAGCGTGAGGATGACTATGAGGTGCTGCTGAGCAGGATCAAGGAGATGAACCTGGACCCCGATGAGTATTGGTGGTACCTGGACCTCAGAAGATACGGCACCGTTGTGCATTCCGGATTCGGCTTTGGCTTCGAGCGTTTCATGCAGTTCGTGACCGGTCTCACTAACATCAGGGATGTGATCCCCTTTCCCAGGACCCCCAAAAATCTCGAGTTTTAGCCATGAATACCGGTAAAACAGGAAGAACATCTGGAGATTGAGAAGGAGAACTGGGCTGAGCAGCAAACATACTATACAACTTAGTGAGATAGAGGGAAGGAGGGAAGCTCGTGAGAAATAGGCTGTGGATATATCTTGTAGCGTTTATCGTTGCACTCTGTTGGGGAGATGTGTCTCCCGCCCATGGCGCCGACGTGGACTGGAGTGAGAAAACGGAGTTGAATCTGGAAGCATCGCCCCTGGATGTTGCCGTATCGTTCGACGGTGAGTGGCTCTTTGTGCTGACCCCGGGTCAGTTGCTGATTTATTCAGCGCCTGAAAACAAGCTTTTAAAGCAAGTCCCCGTGGATGGGCAATTTGACAGATTAACCCACTCCGCTCGAGACAACACCCTGGTGCTGAGCAGCAGTTCGGGCAAGAACCTCAAGTTTATTGAGCTCGAGCTCGTGCATGAGTTCGATGTGACCGGACTTCCGTTCAGGGGGCCTGAAAATGCGATGGTGACTGTGGCTGTTTTCGAGGACTACCAGTGACCTTACTGTGCCCGGCTCGAGCCGGTACTCCAGCAGGTGCTGGAGAAATACCCCCAGGACGTCAAGGTGGTTCACAAAAATTACCCCCGCCCGAATCAAAAGATCGCATTGGACGCAGCAAAGGCGGCTCTTGCAGCCCACCGGCAGGGAAGGTTCTGGGATTACCATCACAAGCTTTTCGAAAATTACAAACAATTAGATGATGCCAAGTTTGAAGGGCTTGCAACAGATCTGGGACTTGACCTGGAACGGTTTAAAAAAGACATGGATGACGCCTCGATACAGGAGCTGATAAATCGAGATGTGAACGAAGGCCGGGATGCGGGTATTCGAGGAATCCCCACAATATTCATAAACGGCAAGCTCTTGAAAAGCAGGGATGTTCCGGGTTTCCTGCAGAAGGTCAATGCTGAGTTGCAAAAGAGAAAACCTCGCTGAAGCAACACTTCACCCGGTTAGCATTCAACAGTATAACGGCTGGCCACACGCTTTATCCTGTGGCGGCAGGCGATAGGTAGATTTTTTGTAACATTTTAGCGCTTTGAAGTTACCTGGTGAATGGGCATGGAGGTGTCTTTTTTCCCATCATACCCTTGAACAGGGGGCATCAGCGTGCCGCTTCAAACCATGCGCACAAGCACTTGGTCATTGTCTTCTAGGGACTTTGTCTGTGTGCGCTCGTTTGAAGCGGCCTCCCGACTCGTTTTTATTGGGGTATGATGGGAAAAAAGACACCTCCATGCCCATAGGTCTCACCACGGCCGACGTATGCGGCCATACGCAATGGGCGGTCGTCGTTTTCAAAAAGCTAAATTGTTACGATTTCTTATCCTAATGCGCCACAGTGTTACTTCTCATAGAATCATAGCTTTTATCTGCTAATCAGACCGTTGTGCGATCTGTCCTTGACTCTGCCCCGGCTTAAGGGGTACATATAACTCTCGCAAGGTTTCCCCATGAATCAGGACACGACAACCATGGACCTTCCCTTCCAGCCCCCGAGGATCTTTACGGTAAGCCGTCTTACCGCTGAGATAAAATTCCTGCTTGAGGGAAATTTCGACCGTATCTGGGTAGAGGGAGAGATCTCGAATTTCTCCTCTCCATCCTCCGGCCACTTCTATATGAGCCTTAAGGATGAGCATGCCCAGATCAGGGCCGTGATGTTCAGACCGCAGGCCCGCTACCTTAAATTCACCCCTGAAGACGGCATGATGACGATAGCCAGGGGCAGGATCGGTGTCTATGAACCCAGGGGAGAGTATCAGATCATCCTCGACTATCTGGAGCCTCTGGGCGTAGGGGCCCTCGCCGCTGCCTTTGAACAGGTAAAGAGAAAACTCGCCCTCGAAGGAATATTCGATGCGGATCAAAAGAGACCGATCCCCTTTCTCCCCCAGAGGATTGCAGTCATCACCTCCCCAACCGGGGCTGCGATCAGGGATTTCTTGCACATCGCCGGCAGAAGGATGCCCAACCTGGACATTACCATAGTCCCGGTGAGGGTCCAGGGGGATGAAGCGGCAGGGGATATCGTGGAGGCCCTTGAGCTGGTCAACCGAGAACTGGAGGATATCGAGGTGATCGTACTGACACGAGGAGGAGGTTCCCTCGAGGACCTCTGGCCCTTTAACCGGGAAGAGGTTGCCTATGCCATCAGGCGCTCGCATATCCCGGTGGTATCCGCTGTGGGCCATGAGGTAGACCTCACCATCTCCGATCTGGCCGCGGACCTCAGGGCTCCCACCCCCTCCGGTGCGGCTGAACTGATCGTGAGGGAACAGGAGGTCCTTGTCAGAGATCTCACGGCCTTCTCCTCCAGGCTGAAAACGGCCATGGATGGCATGCTGGCAAGGGCCGGGGAGAGAATCGAAAGCCTATCGGCCCACATGCGAGACCCCAGGCAAGGCCTTGCCGATGCCTGGCTTAAGCTCGATGATCTTTACGGCCACGTGCTTTCCATGGCACGGGGATTCATCAGGGATAAGACGAGAGAACTCACATCCATCAATGAGAAACTCATGTTGAATAGCCCTGCCCATGCCATTGCCCTGCGAACTCAGGAGACGGGTTTTCATGCTCGAGCCCTTGTTCAGGCCATGTCCGGGTGCCTGGGAAAGAGCAAAAGGGATACCCTCGCCTTCGCCGAAAAACTCGGCTCCCTGAGCCCCCTGTCCATACTGAAAAGGGGGTATAGCATCACACAAAAAATGCCTGATATGACCATCCTCAAGGATTCTGCCCAGGTAAGCCCCGGTAACACTATCAAAATCCTGCTTGCCAGCGGCACAATCAACGGCGTGGTAACCAAGGCCGAGAAGGGAGACTGATGTGCCTTCAAAACGGAAAACGTGCCTGCTGATGCTTGCGGTAGCCCTTGTTTTTCTCCTTTCAGGTGCCGATGCACAGCCTGCAACCGGATTTGACATCGCACTCCATCCACCAGAAATCGGGCAGGGAGAAATGGTGCTTCTCACCATACAAAATCAGGGAAAGCTCATGCCTGAGGTTATCTGGAATGGAAAGGAAATCACCGTGGTTCTCGATTCATCGAACAGCACATGGATTGCGTTTCTCGGAGCTGATTTGACTACTGCGCCGGGAGGGTATACACTAACAACCAGGTTAGGCACTGAGGTTCTTGAAAGGCAAATCACCGTGTTTAAAAAGGATCACGGTATCAGGAGATTCACGGTCTCCAAAAAGATGGAGGCCATTGACCCTCCTACCCTCGCGAGGGTGCGTGAAGAGTCAAAACAGATGAGGGATATTCTTTCTGTTTCCCTCGACCAACCGCTCTGGCAAGGAAGCTGGATACGGCCGGTACCAGGCAGGATTGTGAGCCCCTTCGGGTGCAGGACGATCATCAATGAACTGGAACGGTCTCCCCATTCAGGGGTCGATCTTAAGGCTGCCGAGGGAACCCCGATCAAGGCCGCCAACAGGGGCAGGGTGGTGCTGGCGGCGGAGCATTTTTTCGGCGGCCTGAGCGTGGTCATCGATCATGGGGGAGGCATGCACAGCATGTATTTCCACCTGAGCGAGATTTCCTCAAAGGCAGGGCAGATCGTGGAAAAGGGAGATCTTATAGGGCTCTCCGGTTCATCAGGAAGGGCCACCGGTCCCCATCTTCATTTTGGGGTTCGTTTGCATGGCGACAGGGTGAGTCCCTTGCGCCTCATTGAGCTTAGCGCAGGACTGGGACAGTGATAAAAGAAAAAAGATTTGAAGATGCCTTGCGGGAACTCGAGGCTATCGTGAAGCGTCTGGAGAGCGGCGAACTTGCCCTGGAGGAATCGCTCAAGATCTTCGAGGAAGGGGTGGCCTTGTCGAGGTATTGCTTTCAGAAACTGGAGGAGGCGGAAAAAAGGGTCTCGATCCTGATGAAGGATGAAAGCGGCCTCAAAAAAGCGCCCTTTGAAACGGATAAGGATGAGCATACCGAAGGGGATTGAACCATATCTCGATGAAAAAAGGGCCCTTGTGGATAAGGCGCTGGAAGAGGCCGTGCCGCAACCGGCCGGCCTTGCCGGTGAGCTGATTACCTCGATGAATTACAGCCTCTTTGCCGGGGGAAAGAGGCTCAGGCCTATCCTCTGTATCGCCGGGGCTGAGGCAGTCGGGGGATCAGCCGATACAGTCCTCCCGATAGCGTGCGCTCTCGAGCTCATCCACACCTACTCCCTGATCCATGACGATCTCCCCGCAATGGACAACGACGACTTCCGGAGGGGGAAGCCCACAAACCATACGGTATTCGGAGAGGCGGTGGCTCTGCTGGCAGGAGACGGCCTCCTGACGCTCGCCTTCAACCTGATGGCGCGGCAGGTGGCCGAGCACGATGTGGACAAAGGACACCTGTTGCGGGTAATCGAGTTGATCTCCCAAGCAGCCGGCTTCAAGGGAATGGTGGGCGGGCAAACAGTCGATATCGCCTATGAGGGGAAAGGGCCTGATCCCGCAGTGGTGGAGTATATCCATCGGCACAAGACCGGCTCTCTGATAGCGGCTGCTGTGACCTCAGGGGCTATCCTTGCCGGGGGAACCGAGGAACAGCAAAGGGCGATCAACCGTTACGGTCAACAGGTAGGCCTAGCCTTCCAGATTGCGGATGATGTCTTAAATGTGGAGGGCGATAGTGCTCTGATGGGAAAGGGGATAGGCAGCGATACGGCCAGGGGAAAGATGACCTATCCGAGCGTATTCGGTATTGCTGAGTCCAAGAGGACTCAAGAGGAGTTGGTGGATAGCGCGGTAGAGTCTCTCAAGGGATTCGACGAACGGGCTGATCCGCTGCGGGGTATCGCCCGCTATATTATCAAAAGAAAGACGTAATAAATCTCTTATAGCATGTATAGCCACCAAGCCACCAAGAAAGATAGATTCAATATAATTCTTTAATTTTGGTGCCTTGGTGTCTTAGTGGCCGAATAATCATACTTTTTTTATGGATAAGGTACGACATGACTTATGCCGATAAAGAGAACAAATCAAAAGACAGGCTTATCGATCATATCGACAATCCCGCTGATCTCAAGAAACTGAAGATTGCTGATCTGCAGGCATTGGCCGCCGAGATCAGGGATCTCATTATAGAGACCGTTTCCCGAAATGGCGGCCACCTGGCGCCAAGCCTGGGCGTGGTCGAGCTCACCATCGCGCTTCATTATGTGTTCGACTCCCCCCAGGACAAGATCATCTGGGATGTGGGGCACCAGGCATACGCCCATAAGATCATCACAGGAAGACGCTGCATGTTTCACACCCTCAGGATGGACAAGGGTATAAGCGGGTTTCCCAAGCGGGAGGAGAGCCCGTGTGATCCCTTTAACACCGGCCACTCCGGAACCTCTATATCAGCGGGGCTTGGTATGGCAACAGGCAGGTCTATCAAGGGTGATAAGAGCAAGGTCATCGCTGTCATTGGAGACGGCGCTATGACCGCAGGTATGGCCTTTGAGGCCCTCAACCAGGCAGGCCATACAGAGAAAGACCTGTTGGTGGTGATGAACGATAACGAGATGTCGATCGCCAAAAACGTAGGGGCGCTCTCCTCGTACTTAAGCCGCAAGATCTCCGAACCCCGGTTCGTAAACCTCAAAAAAAGCCTGGAGGCCTTTTTTCGTTCCATTCCGGCCATAGGAGATAATATCTACGCGATCTTGAAGAGGAGCGAGGACTCCTTGATCGGCCTCCTCACCCCAGGCATGCTTTTTGAGGCCCTAGAATTCAGATACATCGGCCCGATTAACGGCCACAACATCGGCCTCCTTATCAAGACCTTTAAGGATGTATCCAAGCTGGATGGCCCGGTCCTCGTGCATGTGCTGACCAAAAAGGGAAAAGGTTATCCCCCTGCCGAGAAAAATCCCACCCTCTATCACGGCATCGGGCCCTTTGATGTGGCTACCGGCCTGCCCCCAAAGGGATCGGATCAGGATCCCCCATCATACACCGAGGTCTTCGGCAAGACCATGGTTGAGCTTGGGGCCAGGGAGAAGAGGCTCTTTGCGATCACTGCTGCCATGCCTGAAGGAACAGGCCTCTCAGAATACGCTGAGGTCTATCCCGATCGTTTCATCGATGTGGGGATTGCAGAGCAGCACGCGGTAACCTTTGCAGCTGGCCTCGCCACCGAGGGATTTAAGCCGGTCGTTGCTATCTACTCCACCTTCCTTCAGCGATCATTAGATCAGGTAATCCATGATGTGTGCCTGCCCAACCTTCCTGTTATCTTCTGCCTGGACAGGGGTGGCATCGTGGGCGAGGACGGTCCCACCCACCACGGGGTCTTTGACCTGTCCTATCTGAGGATTATTCCGAATATGAAAGTCATGGCCCCAAAGGATGAAAATGAATTGAGGCACATGCTCTTTACCGCCCTTGACTTCCAGGGACCTGTTGCCATTCGGTATCCGAGGGGAAAGGGCGTGGGTGTGCCCATGGACAGGGAGCTTAAAAAAATCCCCATCGGCAGGGCGGAGGTGCTCACCCAGGGCAAAGACCTTCTTATCCTGGCCATAGGGAGCAGGGTTTACCCATGCCTTGAGGCAGCGAAAGAGCTGGAGAAGGACGGCTACTCAGTGAGCGTGGTCAATGGTCGATTTGTGAAGCCTTTGGACCCGAATTTGCCGGAGATGGCTTCACGCACCGGCAAGGCACTGATAGTCGAGGAAAATGCGCTTCAAGGGGGATTTGGGAGCGCCGTTCTCGAGTCCCTTGCTGACCGAGGGGTGCACGATGTCCTGGTAAAAAGACTCGGGATTCCGGATGCGTTTATAGAGCACGGCCCCCAGGAAATCCTGCGGGAGAGGTGCAATATCCACACGAAACAGATCACCCTGGAGGCAAAAAAGCTCTTCAACCACCATGACCGGCCCAAGAAAAAGGCTTGATCAACTCCTCGTCGAGAAGAACCTGGCGGAGACTCGTCAGAGAGCGAGGAGCGCTATCATGGCCGGCTTGGTAAGGGTTGGCGGAGTTGTAGTGGATAAGCCGGGCAATATGGTTCATCCCACGGCCTCTATCGCTCTCCTTGGGCCGGATCACCCCTACGTGAGCAGGGGCGGGATCAAACTTGAGGCTGCCATCCGGGAGTTCTCTATTGCCGTGCAGGGGCTCACGATACTGGATGTAGGGGCATCCACCGGTGGATTCACCGATTGCCTCCTTCAACACGGCGCCAAAAAGGTGATAGCCGTTGATGTGGGCTATGGGCAACTAGCCTGGTCCCTAAGGAATGATCCGCGTGTGGTTGTGCTTGAGAGGACGAACATCAGGCATCTATCAGCACTCGCCATCGAGGAGGACATCGATGGCGCCGTGATCGACACATCCTTTATCTCGCTCAGGATCGTGGTTCCAGCTACGCTCAGGCATCTCAAAAAGAATAGCTTCCTGCTCACCCTCATCAAACCGCAATTCGAGGCCGGGAAGGGCATGGTGGGAAAAGGCGGCGTGATAAAGGATCTGGAGCTGCAAAAAAGCGTGGTTGCAGAGCTTGTGGAGTTCTTTGCAGGCTTAGGCCTCGATGTCGGCGGCACCATGGAGTCCCCCATCACCGGCGCCAAGGGAAATAGGGAATATTTCGCATACCTGAGATACCTATAGTGTTGTTGTAACTTCTTAAGCCACTATTCAGGCATAAAGGCTGAAGGTGGATAGACTGAAGGGAAAAACATGGGCGACCCCACCCCCTCGGAGGCAGGAGGTGATGTCTCGACAGGTTGTTTTGCCATGAATGATGATTGTTGCCCTTCTGCCTTCAGTCTTCGGTCTATACACCTGAGTAGTTACCTTCTTAATACGTTCGGGTTCTGTCATTGCGATCCTAGCGAAGCAATCTCAACTATCGCAACGAGATTGCCGCGTCGCTCCGCTCCTCTCAATGACAGTAAATGGGTACGGCATTCAATCAGACGAACGTATTGAGAAGTTACGCGCCCCACCTCAGGATATGCTCGAAAAAACCTCCCAATCTATTCCAGAGGTAAAAAATAACTTCAGCCTCTTGCATTCTAATCAGGAATGATTACTATTTAATTAAAATTTGGAGCAAGGCTGAAAGGAGGTGTTAGATATGACAAGGATATTAGAGCTAGTACCGAGGACGAGTAATTGGCTTTCGCTGATGCCTGAATACGATCTCTTTGACCGGATGTTCAGCGACTGGAGTGTTCCGAGCCTCTGGAGCGAGGAGGAGGTGGTAGTACCTGCGTTTGATATAACTGAAAACGAGAAAGAGTACGTGATCAGCGGTGAGATACCGGGTATTGATCCCAAGGATCTTGAGGTGACCTTTACCGATGGCATACTGGCCATAAAAGGTGAAAAGAAACAGGAAAGCGAGGAGAAGGAAGAAAATTATCATCGCATTGAAAGACACTACGGATCATTCCAGCGGAGCTTCCGACTCCCTGAGAATATCAGGAAAGAGGAACTGGATGCGAACTATAAGGACGGTATCCTGAAGCTCACGCTCCCCAAGTCAAAGGAGAGCGAGGTCAAGAAGATAGAGGTCAAAGAGAAAAAGTCAAGCAAGAAGGTCAAAGCCAAGAAGGAGTAACAGAGTAACCTGAACCACAGGGCATTGCCTGAGGCATCAGCCGAGGGCAGTGCCCTTTTTCTATTCCCATCACGAGCCGCCGCTCCGATGCCGGTAATATGCAAGCCATCTTCCGGAATGGTTCCACCATTTTGCGTTTCACCGAAACGCAAATAAAATATCTGCGCCTTTGCGAGCCCTTTGAGAGAAAAATGCCTTGAGAAATCCGTGATGATTATCATTGACATATACAGACGACTGCCTATAGTAAATCTGTATTTCTAACAGATGAAACCTGAAAGAATCGATCCTGAGCCGGATAATCTGAGAAAGGCGGACAGCCTGAAAGGATTCTCATGGCCCCACCAACCGGAACGATCTTCACCCCGAGGATAACGAGCCCAATCCGGACCGATGCCTCCCTGATCGTATCAAAGTTTCTCCCGCTGCATCCGCTTCCGAAGGCCGTGCAAGAACCGGCAATGAGCGCTCTCTTTTGGAATTCTTCACATATCCGCCGGGCTCTTTACCGAAAGTCCGGGCCTGTTCAGGACATGGGTGTAGGTCATGGTGGCGGAGACATCC
>CAYPNL010000398.1:0-5382 GCA_964412045.1 uncultured Desulfobacteraceae bacterium | reverse complement strand
CGTATCGATCTCGGGAGCAGCATCTGATGGTGAGGGCAGATGCTCTGAGGATTTTGGTAGCATGCCCGTGTAAAGGCGATAAAATAGTCCCTGATCTTTTTCATGGGAATGATCTCATCCACCAGACCACTCTTCGCGCACCAGATCGGCCTTGACTGGTCATAGTATTGCTGGGCAAGCGCATTCATCTTATCGATCACCGGCTCAAGCGGGTTGCCCGCATCCTTCTCCTTGACCAATCTCCGTGCAAAGGCCGCAACAGCAGCGGTCTCGCCGTGCATGACGTAGATCTCGGTGGTGGGCACGCCCAGGGTAAAGGCATTGTTCCTGGTTGCCTGGGGACCTCCCATGATGTAGTGCGCCGCTGCTGTCCCCTTTCTCAACACCACGCACAGCATGGGCAGCTCCGAGCTCTCGATGGAGTAGATGAGCGACTGTCCCAGGCCGAGGAGCTCCGCCTTCTCGGCGATATCGCCCACGTCGATCCCGCTGGTGTCCTGAAACCATATCATGGGAATCCGGTCTCTGCCGCAGAACATGACCATCTCATTCATCTTGATAAGTCCCTCCCGGTAGAGTTTGCCGCCGATACCCATATAGTGACCTTTCGCATAGGAAGGATAATCTTTCCCTAGAAATCCCTGCCGATTGGCAATCACGCCGACCGGAAACCCGTCTATCTTCGCCAACCCGCAGTAGACCTCAGGGCCGTAGTCCGGCCGGTATTCCATGTGTTCGCTTCCATCAAACACCCGGGCCAATACCTGTTCAATGGCATAGGTCCTTTTTTGATTGATGGGCATGATGGAGTTGAGATCATCTCCGGAATAGTTCGGATCTGCCGGCTCCGCCACCCTGAAGTGAGAGGGGTCATGGCCGGGCATGCCAGCCATGCACTCCTTCAAGGCGCCGAGAACTCCCTCCTCGGTGTCGAACACCTGCCTCATAAACCCGGTTTCATCATAGTGAATCCTGACCCCTCCGGGAGGCACCTCTTTGAACCTTTTGGTCGCCTCTATGATGAGATCTGCCCCCTCCAGGTCGAAGCCTCCTTTCGGAGACATGCCGCTTACGATTCCTCCCCCGCCCACTGCCATGTTGGCCTTTTCATGGGCGAAGATGATGGCCGGGCTGATGGCGTGGTATCCGCCCCCGGCCGGATTGGTCCCGTATAGGCCCACGATCACCGGGATGCCCTTTTGGATCAGCTCGCTATGCCGAAAGAAGATTCTTCCCCCTGATCTCCTCCCGGCGTATACCTTCTCCTGCTCGGTGAGCTTAACCCCGCTACAGTTGAGGACCCAGACGAGGGGGATACGCAGCCGTTCAGCGACATCCTGGGCGCGAAACACATGTTCGCGCTGTCCCGGAATCCATGCCCCGGCAAGGACCTTATTGTCCGAGGCGATAATCGAGGCATACCTGCCTGAGATACGGCCGATTCCTGAGATAACCCCTGTTGTTCCCTCCTGATTAAACTCCGGATCGTAGAGGCTGTTTAAGGGCTGAAATGTTCCGGGGTCCACCAGCAGTTCCAACCTCTCCCACGCCGTCTTTTCTCCTCGCTGGTGGAGCTTCTCGGTCGGAAGGCCTGCCTCCTTCCTTCGCTCGAATGCCAGGGTTATTTCCTGTTCAACCGCTGCTATCTCGCGAGCATTATCCTCTCCCTGTTCTCTCTCGCTTTCTTTCAGCTCCCTTCCTATATGATTCATATTCTCAAAATATCCTTTCATGGTGTATACTCCCTCTTATTGGAAATCGGTTACCCTCTGCTCGAGTGTGCCGAGTATGCCTGCACGAAACCGCGGATCCCGGTAAAGTCTCGCATCCGCCTCCATCTCCTGTTTCACGAATGATATCTCATCAAATCTCGCCGGATCATAGCCCTCAAAGAGCCTTGCTAAGGCCTCGATCGACTGGGGCGCGAGCGGCCTTCCGATCCGTGCAATCTCATCATTCACCTCTCTCAAAGGCCTTCCCTTGAGATGGGTGTAATTGCCTGTATCCGTTCGTCCGGCTATCTCCCGGGCAATGTCCTCTTCTGTGGCCAGGACCGCCCGCTCGTTCTCATCCAGCATCGGGATCTCTGTGAGCGGACACACGGCAAGCTCCAGCGCCCGTGGAAGCAAAAGCAGGCCGGTTTTCTCATTATGCTCCTCCAGCGCCTCCTGGTACCGGGCCTTATCTGCATCCGGATCATCGGTTTTTTGCCGCTTCGGGAACGGGAAGGGAACCTGTACTACCTCATTATAGGTTCCAATCTCTTTCAGCTGTTGAGCCTTCACCTCCTTTGCAGTCATGGCCATGTATCTCGCATTGGTGAGGCCGGCCTTGACCAATGTCCTGGCTATCCCTGACCAGCCAGGCAGCAAACCGATCATAGACTCGCTGAAGCACAAACCGCTGCGTGAGTCCCCCACCAAGACATCAGCCATGAGCGGAATCTCCGCAGATCCGCCAAACCGCGTCCCTCCTCCGCACACTGCAACGACCCTAAGATGCCCGGCGATTCTCCTGATACGCCCGTGCAGGGCAATCCCTTTCTTCAATCTGGTATCTGCCCAGTCAAAGAGCGTATCTATTTCCTGCTCAGGTGCGCCGCTCTGCTCTTTCTGCTTTTTGAGCTCCAGGGTTTCATCCAGTTTGGTAAGGCTCTCCTTGAGATCTCCCCCTGCATGGACCGGGTCGTTGGCGCCATAGAGGAGGAGAAAATCGAGTTCATCCCTATGCTCCAAAACCCTCTCTAATCCCTCTAGATAGGCGTCCAGCTCCGGGTTTCCGACCTGATGAACGGGGGGATTGCAGTAGCAGAGTATGGCGCCGGCTCTGCCGTTGCATGTAACCCGGTCAATGATGAGGTATGCCTTGCCCTCAGACCACTCATAGATCGGCCCGAGGTTTTCGTAGCCCTCAATCTTGTTCGATCTCACCAGTCTCACCGGTCCTTCCATCGAATACCTCCTTTCAATATAAAATCGCTTTGCGATTTTATAGGTTGACAAATGCTAAATCTTCTATATACTAAATATTAACTAATGTCAAATATTTATTGACCGTACCATCACTGTTTTGTGCTCCTCCATCCCGTACAGCAGATAGAGAGGTTCTCCTAATGAGCTTGGGCTCGTTGATCCGCAAAACTCGCAAAGAGAAAAGGCTCACCCTGAAGATAGTAGCAGAAAAAGCAGGGATATCCGAGGGATTCCTGAGCCAGGTGGAGAATGATGTGAACTCTCCCTCTGTGGATACCCTGATGAACATCTGCAGTGCAATCGAGGTGCAGGCTGGAGATCTCTTAAACCAGGCACATAACCAAGAAAAAATCGTATTGATCCGGAAGGGTGAGTGGAACGATATAGATATACCCCATACCGGATTTATAACCAGGCGCTTCTTTTCCCCGGAAAACAGAAAGCTCATCGATAGCGCTATTCTGGTAATCGAACCAGGGAAATCAATCCCTGTTCGGAAGGACATCAAGAACGGACAGGAGCTCTTGTGCATACTTAAAGGTTCCTTGAGCCTGGAACACGGTGAACGCATCATCCATCTCCGTGAGGGAGATACGGTTCACTACTTTGCCAATCCAAAAAGACAGAGCATTACCAACGGAAACGATGACCTTGCTATCGCCCTTTGGGTAGGAACGATGTAGTAAATAATGCACCTGACTATCCGGTGATTATGATAACCATCCGCGAGAAGAAGAAAAGGGGAATCCTGATTATCCGGCCGAGCGCTCTGGGAGACACCCTCCTCTTGGCCCCTGCCCTCTATCAACTGGGCCACGAGAAGGAATTAACATTGGTGGGACGAAGACCGGGCATCGATTTTCTTGAACCCCTCACAGCGAGATGCCTTGATTATGAAAAAGGAGGTTGGCATACCCTGTTCTCCCAGAAACCCCTGTGCAGGGATCTCCCAGACGTTGATATCGAGAGGGCCGTCTGCTTTCTTACCGATCCTGATGGGGATGTCTTGAAGGGCTTACGGGCATGCTTTCACGGTATCCCAGTCCACTGCTTTCCGCCGTTTCCCTCCAGCCAGGATACCATACACGTCGCTCTATACCTAGCCCTATGCCTCAATGCCTCCGGCCTGCCGGTGAACCCCGAGCGAGCCGTCGAGGAGGCAACAAGAACCGCGTTGCTGGGCGGCAACAATCAGGAAAGATCAGCACCCATGGCGGTATTTCATCCAGGCTCCGGGGGTGAAAGGAAAAACTATCCCCTCGAATTCTGGTTCGAGCTGGTTCGGGACACATCGTTAGCGATATTTCATAAAAAGATCGTGCTTTTAGGGCCGGCTGAACAGGGGCTCTACGAGCAATCTGAAAAGGAGTGGCGGGATATCAATACCGAGATCATCGTTTGCCCCCGGAACGAGGAACTGCGTTCGTTGCTCACGACGGCATCCCTATACATCGGCCATGACAGCGGTATCACGCATCTCTCTGCACTTCTTGGAACACCGACCATAGCCCTTTTCAGGAATAGTCCCTGTGAGCAGTGGGCTCCCTTAGGACCTGAGGTTACGGTGATTGCTCATGACGGAGATTATCAGGCAATAGCAAAGCGGATCGGAGAAATGCTTCAAAGGAGGTAACGCTTTCGATTTTTGAAAAAGCTGTATTCCTGCTAGAGGAGTAGTCCTGATCTTTAACACGGTGCTGAAAGTTTGATGGTCTCGTAAAAAGTCGAAATCGGTGTCATTGCGAGCGAAGCGAAGCAATCTCAGTCAATGTAAGTAATTGAATTCGCTAGATTGCTTCGTCACTCCGTTCCTCGCAATGACCGGTAGAAAGACTTTTTACGAGTCTGTCAAGTTTCAATTGCCAATTATCTCCGTATGGAGTAAACAGAGAAAGGAGCAGGTATGGATTTTACACTTTCAACAGAGCACGAGATACTCCGGAAAAGCGTACGCGACTTTGCCGAAAATGAGATCAGGCCCATCGCCGGCGACCTGGACGAAAGGGAGGAATTTTCCTATGAAACTATGAAGGCCATGGCCGATCTCGGACTCTTCGGCATGTTCGTATCCGAAGAATACGGCGGCCAGGGAATGGACTATATCGGCTATATTATCGCCACTGAGGAAATCGCCAGGGTGGACGGCTCCCACGCTGCAACCGTTGCTGCCGGCAATTCCCTGGGCATCGGACCCCTCTACTATTACGGGAATGAAGAACAGAAGAGACGATACCTCCCGCCTGCCTGCTGTGGTGAGAGCCTTTGGGCCTTTGGATTGACCGAGCCCAATGCCGGATCTGATGCCGGAAATACGCAAACTACCGCGGTTCTGGATGGAGACGAATGGGTAATAAACGGGAGCAAGATATTCATTACCAACGGGGCCACTGATATTACCGCAGGGGCTATC
>CAYPNL010000397.1:0-3373 GCA_964412045.1 uncultured Desulfobacteraceae bacterium | reverse complement strand
GGGATGTCAATATGCTGTGCAAGCAGCTTTATCCTTCCCGCATCGCCTCATAGCCTTAAAACCAGTTGGATAGTGGTAAAAAATGTGATAATACGCCTTACCTATGCTTGTATGGGTAAGGTTCTTCAACTCAAAGGAAGCTGATGGTAGAGAGCCAAGCTATTTTTTCGAGCAAAAAGGATTACATGGGACCTGGATAATGGATAGTGAACATACGCATCAGTTGAAGTACGACGATAAGGAGGTAACCCTCATCGGCACGGCCCATGTGTCCAGGGAAAGCACTGAGCAGGTCGGTAGCGTCATTGAGCAGGAGAGGCCTGATACGGTGTGCATCGAGCTCTGCGAGTCGAGATACCAGTCAATCACCCAGAAAAAGAAATGGCAGGAGACCGAACTCCTTAAGGTGATCAGGGAAAAGAAGGCCTATGTGCTGCTTTCAAATCTCATGCTCGCCTATTTCCAGAAAAGGATCGGTCAAAAATTGGGCATCAGGCCGGGTGAGGAGATGATCAGGGCGATTCAAGCAGCTGAGGCGGTCGGTGCCCGCATCTGCCTGGCGGACAGGGATATACGCACAACACTCTCGAGGACCTGGCGTTTGATGGGCTTCTGGAGAAAGATAAAACTATTATTTCAACTCGTTACCTCGGCAGGGGATTTTGATTCGGTGAGCGAGGAAGACATCGAGAAGATGAAAACAGAGGATGTTCTTGGGATGCTGCTCTCAGAGATAGGCGAATCCTTTCCTGAGATAAGGACGGTTCTGATCGATGAGAGGGATCAATACCTCACACACAAGATCAGGACTGCCCCCGGAAAACGGATTGTGGCGGTAGTGGGGGCAGGGCATGTGCCTGGTATTGAAGGGTATTGGAGCAGCCCGATCGATCTTGCTGAACTAACCTCCCTGCCCCCCAAGAGAAGGTTTATGAGTTTTGTTAAATGGGGGATACCTGCACTTATCATCGCGCTTATTGTGGTGGGTTTTGTATGTGCCGGGGCATCTGCCGGAACCCATATGATCAAATGGTGGGTTCTCGCAAATGCCATTTTTGCAGGCCTTGGTGCTGCGATTGCCCTGGGGCATCCGCTCAGCATCCTCACCGCCATCGGCGCGTCACCGCTCACCTCCCTCAACCCCATGATGGCAGCCGGCTGGTTCTCCGGGCTTGTTGAGGTATTGGTGGGGAAGCCGAAGGTGAGGGATTTCGAGGCATTGCCGGAAGACATCTCCACACTGAGAGGTTTTTGGAGGAATAAGATCATCAGGGTTTTGCTGGTGGTGGTATTCACAAACATCGGCAGCTCCTTGGGAGCCCTTGTGGCCATTCCCTTGATGCTGAGGGTGTTCGCATAGAATGAATAGAGGTTTAGATAGAGATCACCGTTGAACTCTTTGAAATCTGATCCTAGCCTTTCGTTAAAGAAACATAGTTGTTTTGCGTGAAACCCATGGGCATGCACCAGGTAGTTTCAGGTCTCCTAAGAAACTAACTGTGCGCAAAGGAGCATGGGTATGTCTTTTTTTGTCTCATGCCCTAGAAGTAATGCACCGGCAGGCCCCAATAAATCGGAGCACCGACCGCCGTGGCGTATCATAGTCAACTCCGCGTTGCGCGTGTGCCCCGATTTATCAGGGCACGCTGAGGCCCCCTGTTGAAGGGCATGGAGCAAAAAAAGACATACCCATGCTCAACCATTCAGTTTCTTTCATGTATAACCCTGAAGCGAAGCGTCGGGGTCATGCGCTAAAGAGAGTAATCGATAATCCCGATTTTGAAAAGATTGAGAGGGGTATTTGAAAAAAAAGAGCATGCCGAATTTTTTTGTTGACATTTTTTGCCTATTGATTATTGTAGTCAAAAGACAGAAAACAAAATATTCGTTATTATACATGGAAGCTCTAGAGATTACCAGCGTTACCGAATCGATCGTTCACCATTTGAGGGTCCATATCATCGGCCGCCAACTTTCCCCTGGCCATAAACTCAACGAGGTTGAATTGTCTTCAAACCTCGGTGTCAGCCGCCCACCTCTGCGCGAGGCATTTCGCATACTGGAGAACGAGCATCTTATTTCAAGTACTCCTCGAAAAGGCGCTTACGTCAACGAGATGTCGATCGATGAGTGTCGAGAGATATTCGAGGCTAGGGATATGATAGAATGTTTTGCTGTCGAACTTCTTAAGACAAAGGGGATCAGAGAGATACCCGAGGCCTCTAAAGCCCTTGCAGCAGCACGCCGCTTGCGTATGCCAAAGACATCCGATCCTTATGAGAAATTCAGCTATCTCAAGGCGATCGCTGACTTCCATATTAGCTTGGTTAAAGCATCTGACAATTCTCGGCTGAGCCGATTCTACCAGGCTATCTTTTCGAGTCTAGCCCGATATCAAGATGTGTATGTATTCATACCCGGAATGATGGAGAAATCACAGACCGAGCACGAACAAATTCTGGGCCTAATCGAGAAGGGCAATTATGAGACGGCCAAGGAAAGGCTTACATCTCATATTAGAGGGTTTTACAGGATCATGGAAGAGAAATTGAAGGATTTCCAAGTTCGGGAGGTTGGGTAAAAAGGGAAATTCAATACGGTAATTCATAAGACTGGAGGTAACCTTGTAATGGGCGTAACTATAGAGAAATTGACTCAGGACTTGAAGGGCATAGTGGGTGAGAATCATGTGCATACGGATTTATTTGAACGGATAAACTATGCAGACACCTCACTTCCTTATGATGTTGAAGAGGGTGACTTACCTGATTGTGTGGTTCAGCCTGCCGATGCACGTGAGGTTTCGGAGGTTTTGAAGTATATAAATCAGCATAAGATTCCGGTAACTACTTACGGATCCGGCACCTCACTGATGTTCGGCACCAAGCCCAAGCACCATGGCATAACCATGAGTACCGAGCGATTGAACTCGTTGGAGATTAACGAAGAACATCAGTGGCTTGAGTGCGGAGCCGGCATAAGAACAGGCGTGGTCATTAAAGAGTTGGGAAAATTGGGTTATTTCTTTCCTATTCAAACACAGATCGGATCAAGTGTTGGGGGCGCGATTGTCGTTAACACCCTTGGGCATTTGACTGATAACATGTTTGGAGGAAGGCAGATCAGCCATAGATTAGGCCTGGAGGTTGTCTTGCCTACCGGGGAGATACTAGAAACAGGTTCCAAGTGTCTCAGGCGGCCAGCGGGATGGGATCTCGCGAGGATATTCATAGGCTCTGAAGGAATATTGGGAATTATCACGAAAGTCAGGATGGTCCTTATGCCGATGCCGCAAACCATTGATGCAGTCGGATTTTTCAAAACGGTGGAAGAGATAGGGCACATGGTGGGGATGATGTACAGAGAGAAATTC
>CAYPNL010000396.1:0-7698 GCA_964412045.1 uncultured Desulfobacteraceae bacterium | reverse complement strand
TCGATCTCATGAGATCTGAATATGATGTGGCTATTATCGGGGCAGGGCCGGCAGGTATCTTCACCGCCTTAACCCTGGCTCATGCGGGCATCCACAGGGTGCTTCTCATAGAGCAGGGTAACGATATCGATAAGAGGGACCGGCGCTCGAGCCGCGATATGCTGTGCGGGTGGGGTGGGGCAGGTGCCTACAGCGACGGCAAGCTGAGCCTCTCAAATGAGGTCGGAGGGTTTCTTAATGAGCTGATGCCTGCTCAAGAGCTGGAGCATCTCTTGGGAGAAGCGGACCAAATCTACCTGCACTACGGTGCTCCGGAGAAGCTCTACGGCACACATATCAATGAGATTGAGGCCCTCTCCTCTCAAGCCCGAAAGGTTGGATTAACCCTGGTGCCCTCTCGGATACGGCACATGGGTACGGAGAATTGTGCCGCTGTTCTGAAAGGTATGCGCAACGACCTCAACGACAAGATAACCATAAAAACCGGGTGCAGGGCTGAGGAGGTACTGGTCCATAACGGTGAGCTAACCGGCGTGAGGCTTGCCGATGGTCAGGTGATACCCAGTTCCTTTGTGGTAGCTGCGCCCGGCAGGATAGGCGCCGGATGGATGAAAACCCAGACAGAGAAACTCACCCTTACCTCCATACCGAGTCCCGTTGATATTGGATTGCGTATCGAGGCGCCGGCATCAATCGTTGAACCCCTCACCAGAGAGGCCTATGAGGCAAAGCTGATTTACTATTCCAAAACCTTCGATGATAAGGTGAGGACCTTTTGCATGAATCCGTATGGAGAGGTGGTGCTCGAAGAATCCGATGACATCGTTACCGTAAACGGCCACAGCTATGCCAGTAGAAAAACCGATAACACCAACTTCGCCATCCTTGTGAGCAGCACATTTACGGATCCCTTTCGTGATCCAATCAAGTACGGGAAGTATATCGCCTCGCTTGCGAATATGCTCGGAAAAGGTGCGATCATACAGAGGCTCTGCGATCTTCTCGAGGGAAGAAGATCAACGGAGAAGAGGATCGAAAGATGTATCACGAAGCCGACCCTTCATGCCGCTACTCCGGGAGATCTGAGCTTTGTGCTTCCCTATCGGTATCTCAAGGATATCATCGAGATGCTTGAGATACTGGACAATCTTGCCCCAGGTATTTTCTCACGGCATACTCTGCTCTATGGGGTTGAGGTGAAATTTTATTCCCACCGGATAAAGCTCTCAAGCCACCTTGAATCGGAGATAAAGGACCTCTTTATTGTAGGAGACGGTGCCGGCATCTCCAGGGGCCTCATTCAGGCCTCGATCACTGGTATAGTAGCAGGCAGGGAGATCCTCAACAGATTGAACGGTGCTTAAAGAAAACTCGCTACAGAGGGATCCTTGTAGAGGCCTGAATATGTCGAGAGATGCTATCCGGATTCGAGGCGCTTGCCAGAACAATCTCAAAAATCTTTCCCTGGAGATCCCGCTTAACGCTATTACGGTTATCACCGGGGTGAGCGGTTCAGGAAAGTCCTCTCTCGCCCATGATACCCTCTATGCCGAAGGCCAGCGTCGATATGTCGAGACCTTCTCCCCGTATGCCAGGCAATTCATGGACAGGATGAACAGGCCGGTTGTTGACAGCATCGAGGGTATTCCCCCGGCCATTGCCATAGACAACAAGTCCTCTGTGCGGACATCCCGATCCACCGTTGGCACCATGACCGAGATCACGGACTACGTAAAACTCCTTTTCATTCGCATGGGCCAACTCCACTGCCGGCGATGCGGCAGGCCGGTGGTTCCTGAAGGACCTGAAGATGTGTGGAAGGCCTTACGGAGCCTTCCTGAGGGAACCGAGGCGGTCATCACCTTCCCGGTTTCCGTGAAAACCGCTGACCAAGACAAGGCGAAGGAAGAGCTTCGGATAATCGGCCTGGACCGCTTTTTCTCCGACGGCGCCATCCGGTCAATCGATGAATGGGAAGGGGGCAATAGGGCGCTTCCTATCGTGGCAGACAGAGTGCTTGTGAGTCGCTCCGAACGAAAACGGATCATGGACTCCCTTGAGCAGGCCTTCCGTTTTGGTGGAGGCCGTATCGATGTATGGATCAAGGGGGGCGCCCATCTCTCCTTCAGCAACCGGCTTGAATGTGCCAGGTGCGGGATAGCCTATAAGGGGCCTGTCCCAAACCTTTTCTCCTTTAACAGCCCCATAGGGGCCTGCGAAACGTGCAGGGGGTTCGGCAGGATCATTGATATCGATCCCGAGCTCGTCATCCCTGATGGCTCGCGTTCCCTTGAGCAGGGCGCCATAAGGCCTTGGGGCACAGAGAGGGATCACCGCACGGAGTATGAGGATCTGATCGAGTTCTGTCACGAACAGGGTATCCCCGCCACTGTTCCCTTCGATCAACTAACCGAGGACCAAAAAAAGGTCATACTCGAGGGCAACAAACGATTTTACGGAGTCCGAGGCTTCTTCAGGTGGCTCGAGACCAAGACGTACAGGATGCACGTGCGGGTATTGTTATCCCGGTATCGAACCTACAGGATATGCCCTGATTGTCATGGCACAAGGTTCAAGGATGAGGCCCTTCTGTACTATCTCAACGACCTTACCATAGCAGAGATCTATGCCCTCACTATCGAGCAGGCCGATTCCTTCTTTGGATCCATCAGGGTTCCTCCAGGCGATAGTGCCGGCGCACTGGTCCTGGAGGAAACCAAGAGCAGGCTGGCCTACCTGCTGGAGGTCGGGCTTGGATACCTCACGATAGACCGTCAGTCCAGAACCCTTTCAAGCGGAGAGCTCCAGAGGGTGGCCCTTGCTTCAGCCCTCGGCTCATCACTGGTCAACAGCCTTTATATCCTGGATGAGCCGAGTATCGGGCTTCATCCCAGGGATAACCACCGGCTCATCGCGATTATGAAAAAGCTCAGGGATATGCAGAACACGGTGCTCGTGGTTGAACACGACCGGGAGATCATTGGTGAGAGTGATTATATGATCGATCTCGGGCCGGGCGCCGGTGAGCGGGGCGGGGAGATCATGTATTTCGGGCCCACTGCCGGAGTGAACGGATCCCTTACCGGCCAGTATCTCAAGGGGCAGAGGCATATCCCCCTTGCCGGGTCTCGGAGAAGTCCTAAAAAAGGAGCATGGCTGATCGTTGAAGGCGCGGCTGAGCACAACCTCAAGGATATAGACGTTCGGATTCCTTTGGGCCTCTTGGTGTGCCTGACCGGTGTCTCAGGTTCCGGAAAATCCACCCTTGTAGAGGAGATCATCTACAAGGCGATCAAAAGGGCTACATCAGGCTCCCAGGAAAGCCCCGGGCGTCACCGGGCACTAACCGGATTGGAGGATATCCTCGATGTGGTCATGGTTGACCAGAAACCCATCGGCAGGACCCCACGGGCTAATCCTCTCACCTACGGAAAGGTCATGGACCCCATCAGGAGACTATTCGCAGGTACTGAGATGGCGATCTCTAGGGGCTATGCGCCAGGGTATTTCTCCTTTAACGTGCCAGGGGGACGCTGTGAGGCCTGCAAAGGCCAGGGCAGCGAAAAGGTGGAGATGCAATTCCTTTCGGATATCTTTATCACCTGCCCTGAATGCGGCGGAACACGATTCAGGAAGGAGGTGCTGGATGTTGCCTACAGGGGCAAGAACATACACGAGATCCTTTGCATGACGGTCGATCAGGCCCTGGCCTTCTTTTACGATCAGCCCCTTATACGGGAATCCCTCAAACCTCTTGCCGATGTAGGCCTGGGATACATCCGGATCGGACAACCGATAAACACCCTATCCGGAGGAGAGGCCCAGCGCCTCAAACTTTCCCGTTTCCTAAGACCATCGCACAAGGGATCAACCCTCTTTATCTTGGATGAGCCTACCACGGGCCTTCATTTCGCGGATACAGAGAAGCTCATCCTCGTTTTCCAGGGGATCGTGGACCAGGGCAATACCGTGCTTGTGATCGAGCACCACATGGATGTGGTGAAGAACGCGGACTGGGTGATCGACCTTGGCCCCGAGGGCGGCGATGATGGAGGAAGGGTCGTGGTCGCAGGAACCCCGGAGGAGATCGCCGCCCATCCTCATTCCCACACGGGGAGGTTTTTGCGCAAGATACTCAGCGGCTCTCAAGGAACAAAACCAGACAGAGATGCGACACCCGCACCTGGGCCTGGACCCAGCAGGCCCGGTATGATATCGCTCGCGGGCGCGCGGGAACATAACCTCAAAAACCTCACCCTCTCCATCCCGCGCCAGCATCTCGTGGCGCTTACCGGCGTGTCCGGATCGGGAAAATCCACCCTTGCCTTTGATATCCTCTTTGCAGAAGGGCAGCGCAGATACCTGGAGAGCTTCGCACCCTATGCCAGGCAATACGTGAAGGTCCTTGAGAAGCCGGAGATCGATGTACTCTCCGGGCTCCCTCCAACCGTTGCCATCCAGCAGAGGATACGCCACGCGAGCCCGAAAAGCACGGTCGCAACCCTGACGGAAATCTACCATTTCCTGCGGCTCCTGTTCAGCAAATTCGGCTCCCAGCAGTGTCCGGTGTGCGGCAGGCAGCTCATGGCCCAATCAAAGGAGTCGATCCTAAAGAAGATCCAGAAAAGATACCGGGATAAGAGGGCGACCGTGCTGGTATCGCTGGTTTCTGCTCGGAAGGGCTTTCACCGGGATCTGCTCGCCCGAGCAGCTTCCAGGGGGTACCGGGAGGCCCGGATCGACGGCAGGATGCGAAGCCTCAAAGACGGGATGTCCTTGAGCAGGTATCGGGATCATACCATCGAACTCGTGATCGGGGTCATTCCAAGCCCTGATCTCGAAGCCCTGGTGGCCCGAGGCCTTTCAGAGGGAAACGGAACCTTCTTCGTTGTTGACGATCATGGCCGGGAGGAGGTCTTCTCTATCAAGAAGGTGTGCCCATCCTGCGGCATCGGCGCAAAGGATCTGGATCCACGGCTCTTCTCCTTTAACAGCCCATACGGAGCCTGTCCAGTATGTGAAGGGATGGGGTATAGGAGAGATTTCATCGGAGATAGCATATCACGGTGTGAAGTATGCGGAGGGAGCAGGTTACGACCAGAGGCCTTGGCTGTCAAGGTTAAGGGCTACTCCATCTGGGACCTCGTTCAACATTCAACCGATGGACTGCGGGAGATCTTCAAGGGATTCTCCTTTACCGGTCAGGAGGCCCTGATCGCGGATCCGGTTATCGATGAGATACGAACGCGGCTTTCTTTTATGAGCCTGCTCGGCATTTCCTACCTAACCCTCTCCCGAAGCGGCGACACGCTCTCAGGGGGAGAGGCGCAGAGGATCCGGCTCGCAGCCCAACTCGGATCAAACCTCACCGGGGCGTGCTACATACTGGATGAGCCAACCATCGGGCTGCACCCTCGGGATACGAGGATGCTCCTCGATGCCCTTAAGCGGCTCAAGGAGGGCGGCAACTCCATTCTCGTTGTGGAGCACGACGAGGAGACGATCAGGGAGGCGGACTATATCATCGATCTGGGACCCGGCGCCGGTACAGGGGGAGGGGAGGTGGTGGCCTTCGGGAGCATGGAGGACGTGAAAAAGGCTGCTGGATCGGCAACCGGGCACATGCTCACGAGGCATCGCCGTGACATTACCTCCAGGCTCAGGCCCTATGACGAGTCTCCCCGGATCAGGGTCAGGGGTGCGATGGAGCACAATCTCAAACAGATCGATGTCGAGTTTCCTTTGGGCACCCTGATCTGCATCACCGGGGTTTCCGGATCGGGAAAGTCGTCTCTGCTCAAGGATGTACTTTACCGTGGACTGCACAGGCGCTTGGCAGGCAAAGACAACGGGCATGGCTCATATAGCGCCATAGAAGGATGGGAGCCGATACAGAGGATTCTGGAGGTAAATCACAGCCCCATTGGGCTCACGAGCAGATCAGTGCCGATCTCCTATATCGGCGCCCTCGCCCCGATCCGAACCCTGTTCTCCATGACGCCGAGTGCAAGGGCACGAGGATACAGGCCGGGCAGATTCTCGTTCAACGTAGCCGGCGGCAGGTGTGAGGCCTGTAAAGGGCATGGCTCGATTAAGGCGGAGATGGCCTTTCTGCCCGATGTGTACATCACCTGTGAGGTATGCGGGGGCAGGAGGTTTAACCGGGAAACCCTTGAGATTCTATACAGGGGCAAGAGCATCGCCGAGGTCTTGCGCCTCACCTTTGAGGAGGCAGCGGAGTTTTTCTCGGCGGTTCCTGGGATCAGGCATGCGCTCCGTGTGGTAGGCGACATCGGGCTCGGTTACCTTGCCTTGGGGCAGCCGAGCCCGACGCTCTCAGGAGGCGAGGCCCAGAGGATCAAGATCGCAAAAGAACTGGCAAAACCAATAAAGGGCCATACATTCTATATCCTGGACGAACCCACGACAGGGCTCCACCTCGCTGATGTATCTACCTTGATCCGGGTAGTGCAGGCCCTTGTGGACAAGGGGAACACTGTCGCGGTCATCGAGCACAACATGGAATTCATAAAAGAGGCTGACTATATCATCGATCTCGGACCTGAGGGCGGCGATAGGGGCGGTTACGTGGTTACAACCGGCTCACCCGTTGAGATCCTCGCAAACGCCAATCAGTCCTACACCGCAGAGTATCTGCGACGATACGTGAACAATACATGATCTCCAGGATACTTATTCTCACCACGGAGACACAGAGGACACAGAGATAGAGTATTTTTATAGATACTCAGGTAGATAGGCTGAAGCTGTTTAGACTGAAGGTCCCAAGGTTCACCGTTCAAAGGTTTCAACGGCTGAACCTCTGAACCTAATTTCCTAAAAGTCTTCAGTCTAACTACCTGAAAAATAAACTCTCCGTGACTCTGTGGTGAACCTAACGTGCTTAGACTTGTAAGATGAAAAAAAAGAGGCTTATCTCATTCGACCTGGATAACACGCTGATTGATGCCACCTACACCACCTTCGTGTGGGAGATCGGCATCCCCCAGCTCTACGCAGAGAAGCACGCTATTGATCTGCCCAAGGCCGCCTCCATTGTGAAAGCAGAATATGAGAGGCACGGCGATTCCTCGTTGGAATGGTATGATATTTCTTACTGGTTTCGCTTATTCAAACTTCCCGGGAGATGGCAGGACCTGATGGAGGAGCACAGGGACAAGATCCGGCCATTCCCCGAGGTACAGGAGGTATTGAAGATCCTTGTTCAGGACTATGATCTGATTATTCTATCCAATGCGGCACGTGAGTTTGTTGAGATTGAGATACAAGAGACACGTATCGGCCGGCATTTTGCCAGGGTCTTTTCAACCACCTCGGATTTTCAGGAGGTGAAAAAAACTGCTCGGCCTTATCGAACAATCCTCGACAGTATGGGGGTACTGCCCTCTGATGCCATTCATGTGGGAGACCACTATGAATTCGATTATCTGGTCCCGAAGGGCTTAGGCTTAGAGGCTTACTATCTCGATCGAGACGCGAAAGGCCCAAACGATGCTTCCACAGTGCATGATCTCAGGGAATTTCTAACTGCTATAAAATTCAGATAATAACTATACCTCACCAGATATTCGGATTTTCGTAACACGTTAGCCTTTTGAAACTACCTGGTGCATGGGTATGGAGGTGTCTTTTTTCCCATTATACCCCAATAAAGACAACTCAGGAGGCCGCTTCAAA
>CAYPNL010000395.1:0-3479 GCA_964412045.1 uncultured Desulfobacteraceae bacterium | reverse complement strand
GGCCTTTTAGGCCCGGAATGCCAGATAGGTCCTTCTGGCCTTGGCAACCTCTTCCACGAAGTGCCAGCTTCCCCGCTCCACGAAGTCCACAGTGACTGGCGTGCCTATCTTGATGTTCTCAGGGTGGGCCACATCAACGTCCAGTATCTGGGCGCCAATACTGGGGCCCTCATCAGCCTGGACAATGCCGACGCAGTACGGCTTATCCCTTCCATACCCGGCTTCGATCATGGGCATAGGGCCTACGCCGATCACGGTAAAGGCAACGAGCGTTCCCTTGCCGTTCAGCTCCTTCCACTCCATGCTGTCACCCTTGCACGTCAAGCAGATCGGACGAGGAGGCAACCAGAGCGCACCGCAGCCGGCACACCTAGAGGCCATGAGCTTCCTTTCGGACAGGAATGTATTGAATGAGGCAATGGTAAAGGGTATCTCCTTCATCGCGCCTATCTCCTTTCATAAATTTGTACCACGGCTGTCGTTCCATGGGCCCCGATATTGTGATTCAGGGCGAGATCGATGTCGGTGGTAGTGACCTGTCGCTTGCCCGCATCACCCCTCATCTGCAGGAATATCTCTACCATCTGGGCAGCGCCGGTCGCACCCACGGGATGCCCCTTGCACTTCAAGCCTCCTGAGACGTTGATCGGTTTTACCCCGTCCCTGGTGGTTTTACCTTCGAAAGCGGCGGTGGCTGCATCCTTTCCTTCCTGGAAGAATCCCAGATCGGCAACAGCCATGATCTCGGCAATGGTGAAACAGTCGTGCACCTCAGCGATCTTGATATCCTGAGGACTTACCCCGGCCATCTCATAGGCCTGCTGTGCCGCGATCTTGGCTGCGGGGATGGAGGTGAGGGTGTCCCGATCGTGGAGGTTATGTCCGCTGGCCTGTCCGGTTCCGATGATATAGATCGGGGTATCGGTGAACTCTCTGGCGATCTCCTCTGCAACGAGAAGCAAACAGGCAGCGCCGTCGGTTATAGGACAACAGTCAAAGAGGGTGTTCGGCCACGCAATGACCGGGTTGTACCGTGGATCGTTGAGGAATTCTATCTCATCGGCCCAGGTGGGAATTGGCCCTCCCTTTTCCTTGGCCTTGGCTGCCCGCATTTCCATCACCCCTTTAATGGTCATGGGAAAATGGGCCTTGGGATTGAGGGCGCCGTTGTTGTGGTTCTTGATCGCCACCCGCAGCATATCATCGTGCGTTGTTCCATACGCATGCATGTGCGCTGTGGCCATCGTTGCGTAAAGACCGGGAAAGGTGAACCCCACAGAACCCTCGAACGTGGTATCCGAACCACAGGCAAGGGCCATGGTGGTCCAATTGGTCGAGAGGCTGCTCATCTTCTCCGTACCGCCCGCCAGCACCATATCATAGAGCCCCGAGGCTATTGAGATCACCCCGTCTCTCACCGCAACGGAACTGCTCGCACAGGCATCCTCGATCTTTCGTGCCGGTCGGGGCGTCAATCCAATGATATCGGCACAAAGGTTTCCCATCACCGATTGCGACTCCCACATCTCAGCCCCGCAGTTTCCCACATACAATGCCTCGATATCCTGTTGATTAAATTTCTTATCAACCGATTTCTTCATGTCGGCGAAGGCCTCTGCGAATAACTCACGGTTGGTAACATCCGGTCGGATCCCAAAGGCCGACATCCCTGCCCCAACGATCGCAACACCTCTGCCGAGTCTGCGTTTGCCTTGAGCCATCATTCTGCCTCCCTGCTAAAGCGTGATTACGTGAAGATCAGCGAGTTTTCTTCATCCATGCTCTGTACCGTAAATCGACCTCTTGCATACCGTGTAACCGCACTTCATGTCAATACTATTGTGCCGGCAAGAAAAAGCAGGTTGATTTTTCATATCTTCTTCATTAAACTACTTTGTTCGTACCTTTCGCTTTTGTGCAGGAACGGCCCATCCAAAGATGAAATGAAAAGGGATAACCAGACTGTCTACCTCGTTGACGGAAGCTCATACATCCACAGGGCATACCACGCAATAAAAGGCCTGGCAAACTCCAAAGGCCTCCCTACCAATGCCGTATACGGCTTTACCAGGATGCTCATAAAACTCCTCGACGAGAAATCGCCGGACTACATAGCCGTGGTCCTCGATGCAAGGGGTCCGACCTTCAGACACCGTCTATTCAAGGAATACAAGGCCACCAGGCCCCCCATGCCCGAGGATATGGCTGTGCAGATTCCCTATATCAAGGAGGTGGTTGCCGGATTTGATATTGCGATGCTGGAAAAGGAGGGCTATGAGGCGGACGATATCATCGCGACCATTGCTGTACTGGCAAACAACCAGGGCCTGAACGTGGTCATCGTGAGTGGAGACAAGGATTTCAAACAATCCCTATCGCAACATACCGTGATGTGGGACCCTATGAGCGACAAGCTCGTTGACTACGATGGCTTAAAGAGAGATTACGGACTCGAACCCGAACAGGTCATCGAGGTAATGGCTCTCTCAGGGGACTCGGTGGATAATGTCCCCGGGATCCCCGGCGTCGGGGAAAAAACAGCCCTCGCTTTGATACAGCAATTCCACTCCATAGAAAACCTCTTCCAAAATACTGATAAGATCCCCAAGGCCTCGCTCAAGAACAAAGTCGATGAATTCAAGGACCAGGCCTATCTCAGCAAGAGACTGGTCAGTTTCGATAATCACGTACCGATCGATGTAACCATCGATCATCTCAGACGAAGGCCGCCAAAAAAGGGGGAACTCGCCGCGCTCTTTCGAGAGCTCGATTTCAGAACCCTTCTCCAGACATTTACGGATCATGCCGAGCTCAGTAAAAAGGACTATCGGTTGATAACGACCAAGGAGGAGTTGTACTCTCTTATCGAGGCCATAAAGAGAAAGGGGATGGTCTGCTTCGATACCGAAACCACCAGCACGAGGCACCTGGATGCGGAACTGGTCGGAATCTCATTCTGCCTTGAGCCCGAAATGGCCTTCTATCTGCCTCTTGGGCATGCGTACCCGGGCGCTCCTGATCAGCTGGATATGAACGAAGCACTGAATCTTCTTAGGGAAATATTCCGTGATGCAGGAATAAAGAAGATCGGTCAAAACATAAAGTACGATGCAGAGGTGCTCGCCAGATACGGCATCAAGGTTGAGGGGCTGTTTTTCGATACCATGGTGGCCTCATACGTGATCGACCCGACCCTGGGCCGGCACAATCTGGATTACCTGGCACAGCGCTACCTGACCTACCGGATGGTGAGCTACGATGAGGTAACCGACCACGATAAGGCACAGAGCTTCGCCGGAGTGGATATTGATAGGGCCAAGGAGTACTCCTGTGAGGATTCCGAAATTACCTTGAGGCTCCAATCCATTCTGGAGCAGAGACTCAATGAGACCGGTAACTATGCCCTGTTTCAGGATCTGGAGATGAAGCTGGTCCCTGTCCTGATCGCGATGGAGACGACCGGGGTCAAGATAGATGTC
>CAYPNL010000394.1:0-3400 GCA_964412045.1 uncultured Desulfobacteraceae bacterium | reverse complement strand
TCTCCCAGTTTCACCGGCTTGAGAAAATCGCAGTCTATATGGGCCAAGATAAAGGGGTAATCCTTGGGATCAACGATAGTAAGCACATCCCTCAAGAATATCTTTCTCCCCTCCTCAAAATACGTCAAAAAAACTGCCTTGTAGAACCCTATCGACCCGGTGTTCTTTGACCGTACCTCAAGCCATAGCTTTCTATCCACATGCTTGCGCGCATACCTGAATAACATCGTTCCAAAACCTTTTCTCCTGTGTGCAGCCTTCACAGCCGTTGAGTGGATGTGTCCGCTCGTATCAAAAATGATGTATCCCACAATCCCATCCTCGGTTTCCATTGCCACAAAGGTCTCCGGGTAATGAACTCCGTAGTGCAGGAGAAGCCCCCTTGAGTAGGCCGTCTTCGGAAATGCCTGCCTCTCGATTGCACGTATCTCGTCTATGTCACCCGGCTCGAATTTCCTGATGATAGGATAGTCCTCAGGCATGGGTGGAACTCGCAAAAGTGAACAGAAACAACTGCCTCTCGTAGAGAGCACAAGAGTGCCGAAAACGAGGCTATACTCTGTATTCCTATCCGCACGGCCTTTTCTTAAAGAGATTAGAGCCTTTGAATAAGGTACATGAAGATAGGCATTCGCATCTGGATTTTCACCCTGTTGAATTGCCGTATCAGATCGCCTCTCGCCTTCCTCCTGCCATCCATCAAGGGCGATAGGTAGAGAGCCCCTTTGTTGTAGGAATGACCGAGCCTGCTGCCTGCTAACTCAATAAGAGACGGTATATGGCCCGAGGGAAGTTCATCGCCAAACAGGAAATTCGCCGTTACCTCGATCCTCTCATACTGTCTGTTTACCTCCAGCATCTTAGAGAAGGCCTCAATGACGTTCCCGATCGGGGTTGGCTTCTCCAATGCCTCCATGGTGGCCTGATCAACAGACTCCAGTCCTATGTTTATATACGTGTAATAGGGAAGGCCGTTTAACGAATCAAAAAGTGTATCAGGTGCACGCAATAAGGAGTCTACGCTGCCGAAGAGAAAAAGCCGGCAACCTTTGAGGTATGAACCTTGAAATCCAAAGATATCATAGGCTCTTCCAGCGGCAAACTCGATGAGATCTCTTCCGGCGTTAAGGGCATCATGCTGTCCCAAGAAAACCGAGCCATAATTGCCCAGATCCCTCCCATAAAATCCCTTGAGAGAACGTATCTGCCTCAGGATGTCCTGTCTGGAACGCAGCCTGAAATAACGCCCTGTCTTCACCCGGCAAAAGCCGCAGTTATACAGGCATCCGTCAGCCACGATAAGGGGAATAATCTCATAATCCACGTGCCTGGTGTCGGGCGGAAGCACGGGGATCCTCCCTCCAATAATGGCGTGGAGCCTTCGTGATTTCCGGTCCAGGACATGCGCATCGTTTCCTGCGATCAGCTGGAGAAAATGTCTCATGTTCCTCCGGACAGGTTTACCGATCAAGCCCTTCATTATTGCAGGCAATCCCTGCCAACTGCTGAGCCCGGATTGTACAGAGGCATTCTCAAAGGGATTAACCCCGTCAATGCCGTTGCTTTGATAGGAGAGGTAAGGCATATAATACTCGCCGAAGAAGTCGTACACACCGCTGTAGCCCCCGGCAGAGTAGTATACCCAGTCATTTGCCACGGTACGCTTCAACCATTCTGACGGATCCGGCCAGGGTTGCGTTCTGCCCTGGATGCATTTTATCTCCCCGTTCAGATTATATTGAAGCAGGTATTCAGGGGATCGTATCTCTGAGAAACGACCGTATCGGATCGGATAACTGACCTTCGCGTACTCACGGGATCCCTCTTTATCAAGGGTTATGGTAAAGCTATCAAGCTGAACTGTTTCCATACTATGAGATGCTCTTTGCTCCTTTAAGCCTCCTCAAGAGCTCCTCCCTGATCTTTACCATGGCAAAGGTATCCTGGCCGCAATACCCTTGCAGGGCCTTCTTAATCTCTTGCTTTTCCATGGGCGGTGTGAAGGGATTTATCATCCTCAGATATTCCAGGGAGGCCTGATTTCCCTCCTGAATGGCGAGATCCTCGTAGTTCATGTCCGGAACAAGGGCAGGAAGCACGGATTTTAACGAAAAAGACCCATAAAAGCGGGGATGATAAAAGAAGCTCCTGATCAGGGAATGGAGGTCTTTGAACCGATCCAAGACAGCACGCAACCTGCGGCTCAACCTCGGGAGATGCTCTGCCAGTTCTTCTATAACCCGCTTCTCATAGAGGGTATAGCTAAAGATCGAGCCCCCTTGCCCCAGGTTTTGCACAAGGGATCGTGCGAACTCCTCACGTGGATCGGTATCCTCGTCGCTGAGGTACTCTCTGTGATCAATAGTACCATCACGGTGCAGGATATGGTCCGACCATTGAAAGGGGATTGAATGATATGGCCTGGTACCAGGGTAGCGCGGAATTGCTGGGGCAACCGTCTCAAAATCAAGGAAATGAACCGGGTATGCCACATCTCGGAGCTCACGGCCGAGTTCGGGCGACAGGTACTCCTCTCTGTTGATCACACAGCTTCGAATGCGATCCTGAATGTGGTCCAACGGAAAAGAGGAAGGGATATCCCGTATATCCTGAACGCCCAGTGCCGCCAGGGAATCGAGCGCCTCCTTGGTGATGCCGTTAAGCTGCAACACCCAGAACTCCGGTATGTTCCTGGTGCAGTGCTTCCAGAACTCACAGGAATAGGGACTGGTGCAAAAACGAGAGGGAATGACCTGCGGCGGATCCGGTGCTCTCAGCATTTGCTTCAAATCGCCGAGCCTGCGGGGGACCTCCGCTTTGTTTGAGATCACCTCTTGAGTGAGCTCCGAGAACAAAAAGAGGTCTTGGAGATCAAGTTCTTTGCCGTCGTATCTATAGCCCTTATTGATATGCATGATGCCGGCGCTCGCGATATCCAGACCTGCACCCTGAAGAACATAGTATTGGATTGCAAGGTCCAGCACATATACCCCCTTGACCGAGGTTGCTGATTTCACCTCAATCAGATGCCACCTGCCGTCATCCGTCCTCTTCAAAATATCCGCCCGAATGCGGACATCGTCATAGACAAAGGCAGCCTCGAACAGGGCGGTACTCGATGGATCTCTCATCGCCTCTTTTGTTGACTCCACAGCCTCGCCGTGGTGCAGGTAATCCTTCTCGACGAGGCGCCCTCCTGGGAAGAGATGGGTAGCCAGCACTCCCACCTCGTGGCCTGCATCGAACATCGCCTGGTGCGCTGCAGATGCCTCAGAGGCAAGCTGAGGATTATAGTACTGGTGCCACAGCCGAAGGGGGCACTGATACCCTGCGAGGAATCGTGATTTTGACAGCATGAGTTCCTTTCCGAATCCCATTTTCTCTCCACTGACAAGCGGTG
>CAYPNL010000393.1:0-3607 GCA_964412045.1 uncultured Desulfobacteraceae bacterium | reverse complement strand
GAACCGATTAAAGGCAGAGGCAGTCACGGAAAAGGAGCATATCGTTGCCTACCACCATCGTTGATCTCGATCTCCACCCAGGTCATGGACCTGTTGTCGATACAGGTGCCCGTGTTGGCGTAGATGGTTTCCACTTCGCCCGCATGGTACATGAAACGCGGCCTGGTAGGTGTGACTGAACAGGGCAATCCTCGGGGTGAAGGGATACAGATCCTTTATCCGGTCGGGCATCTCGAACAGGAGGTTGGCCGAGCTGCTGAGATGGCCAAGGTCGTTCGAGATCGCCCTGTATTTGTGGCCCCGTCCGAATAGTTCCGCTTGAGATCATAGTCCTCAAAGAGCTGCTACAACGTTCGTGTCCCCAGAACCGAATTCTTCCATCCCTGCCAATCCGATCATCATGCTATCCGGCGAAAACGCCATCGTCAGTAGCTGAGGTGCCATATGGGCGTGTGTGGTCAATATATCGTATTTACTCTTGACATTAGGCACAACATATTGTAGAAATCTCCAAGTCGTTCCTTGCGTGTGGGCGTTGCGGGCGGATCGCAGCGGGATGCACAACGAACCATCTCATAATTGGGTAACGGAAACGCGTGGTGTCGCGCGGGGGAGGGAACGTCGGATGGACAGAAGAGATTTCCTCTGTAAGAGCGCTTGCATTGTTGCAGGGAGCCTGCTTGGTGTGAACAGTTTTTCGAAGGCGTTCGCCTGTGAGGCGCAGGAGACGAACCCTGTTCTCGGACCGGGGGCGGTTCCCCGGCTGAGGATAGCCCTCATAATCGATGATATCGGTTACAGTGTCCCCCGCGCTCGGCAGTTCCTCCGTTTGAATATTCCCATCACCTATTCCATTCTGCCGCGGGTCCGCCATTCACGGAATCTGGCCATTGAGATCGGTGATCTCGGACATGAAGTGATGCTGCACCAGCCCATGCAGCCGTATGACTCCAGCCTCGATCCAGGGCCGGGAGCCCTCTACGAGGGGGATATCCCCTCCAGGATCAGCGAAATCATCGAAGAGAATATATCCGAGGTGCCGCTCGCTATCGGTGTGAACAACCACATGGGCTCGCGATTTACCGAGTGCCAGAGGGAGATCTATGAGACCCTGAAGGCCATCAAAAACAAAGGCCTTTTTTTCATAGACAGTAAAACATCTAATCAATCCAAGGCATTCAAGACCGCCAAGAGACTGCACCTGACTGCCGAGCGGAGAAACGTCTTCCTCGACACTGTCCGGAGCGAATCGGCCATCCTCTTTCGCCTTCACCAACTCAGCGCTTGCGCTCGAAGATACGGGCACGCGATCGGAATCGGTCATCCTTTCCAAGAGACCGCTCGGGCCATTGAGTATTTTTTGAAGGACCTTCCGGGATCCGGCATCTCTCTCGTCCAGATATCCGAGCTCATGCATCCCTAATCCTTTCTACCATAGCGCTTGGCCGCTTAAAGATCACGAGCATCAGGATGGCACTATACTATCTGGCGTTCCTTCTCCTCACATAGTGCCGGCATCACGCATTATCGGCCTTTAAAATCAGGCCTTCTCTTTTCCATAAACGCCGAAAGGGCTTCTCTCACGTCCTCGGAATTGATGAGCACCATGTTTTTGTGCATGGCAAAAGACATACCGCTCGCTACCGATGCCGAACGGCTGTAATTGAGCACTTCCTTTGTTGCCTGAACGGCGAGGGGCGGGTTTTCAGCTATCTGAGCGGCAAGTTTGTGAGCTCCTTGTACCATAGCTTCATAATGGGGATAGACGGTGTTAATCAGGCCCATGCGTTCCGCTTCTCGAGCCGTAAAGAATCGTGCCGTGAAGGCCATTTCTCGTGTAAAGCCCTGGCCGATGATATGTGGAAGGCGCTGCAGTACCCCCATATCCGCCACGATACCTATGGCTGCTTCGCGAAGAGAAAACTTGGCATCCTCAGTACAAAGGCGCATGTCGCAGGCCGCTATGATATCGAGTCCCCCACCGATACATATCCCCTGCACCGCAGCGATAACCGGCTTCTTACAGTCCTCAAATCTATTCGCGCTGTCGAATAGAGAACGAAGTCTTGTAGGAAACTCGAGTTTACCCTTTGCCGTACTGAGATCTGTCGTCATGAAATCTTTAAGATCAAGGCCAACGCAGAACTCTCTCGCATCACTGTTAAGCACAATCACCCGCACCTTTTCCAGGGCGTCCAATTCCCGAACAGCCTCAGCGATTTCCGCTGCAAATGCAAGGCTCAGAGCATTCATGCCCTCTATCCTCGAGAGGGTTACTGTTCCCACAGATCCTTCAACGCTTAGTTTTATCCATTCATACGCCATCGACAATCCTCCTCCTACGCTTATTTTATTCTATCCTGAAAGCCTCATTATGTTCCGCAGCACCGGACTTGTTTCAAGAGCCCACCGTGCCACAACCCTCGCCTCTGAGGTTCGATTCTATGATGCCTGAACCGAAGAAGGCACCATGTACTGGATAAAAAAAATTGTAACTATTCAGGCATAAAGGCTGAAGGTGGATAGACTGAAGGGAGAAACATGGGCGACCCCACCCCCTCGGAGGCAGGAGGTGATGTCTCGACAGGTTGTTTTGCCATGAATGATGGTTGTTGCCCTTCTGCCTTCAGTCTTCGGTCTATACACCTGAGTAGTTACAAAAAACTATATCTGGTTGACATATCAATCTGTATCAGGTAGCTACCTCACAATCTTGTATCAGTTTATCTCTATGTTCGCAGCATTTCTTTTTTGAATATTGTAAGACCATACAACTGTTGAGAAGCCGGGCTAAGGCTCCCGCTAAGAAGTCTAAAAAAGGCGTCGAGGAAATGCAGTTTAAGCTCCTTACCCTATGATACCCAGAGGAGGAAGACATGGACAAGCAGCGGATCGCCGAAACAATCCGGAAGAGATTAAACCTGAAGGATGAGGATTGGTCCCTTATCGAGAAGAACCCCAAGTTCCAGCGTCTCTTCCAGAACGCTGTCAAGGCATCCAGGTATCGATTGGTTGCCGAGGTGATTGAATCCGTGGGATGCCATTCAGGGCACACGGTCGGCCAGAAGATTGTCTTTGATAGCTCGGGGAATCTCCTCACCAGAGAAAATCCGGAACGGATCTGCGCCTTCCTTATGCCTAATCTGACGGTGCTGATCAACGCCTTTTTTGAAAACCTCATGAACGGGCGGGATCCCAACGAGGTGATGTTCAATACCACGGGATGTTATGATACAGGCCCCCAATGCGGCGGATGGGGCCATGTCGTGGTAAAAATGACTGCAGAGCTGAAGCCTTAACCCCCCAAAGGAACACCATCCTGCTTTTGAAGATCATCACCATCAAGGGATTTTCGCTGGGGCTGACCTCGAGATTATGCGACACGCGCTGCTGCGAGCCCCAGATCAAAGGCCTTAAGATTGGATTCCAGGAATGCCTGCTTCGTGGACTTCGCAATCGTCTCCTTAAGAGCGCCTTCACCCAGGGGAATAACCCCGCTTCCGACCAGGGCGCCCAGCATAACCATGTTGACGGAGAGCAGATTTCCCGCCTTCTCCGCAAGCTCATCGCCATTAAGGATGATAAGGGAGCGAACCCTGGCCTTGAT
>CAYPNL010000392.1:0-6473 GCA_964412045.1 uncultured Desulfobacteraceae bacterium | reverse complement strand
TGCGGCTCCTCAGCTCGAAAACTGCGCCGGGGTGGTGCAAATCTTCTCGCCAGAAGGGCTTCAACAATCTCCATGGAGAGTTTTTCTGCTACCGAGCTCGGTCGGGCGTTTGATCTCAAATTCGCGCTTAATTGGGGAGTGCTGCCGTTGGTAATAAACGAGCCGGACGCAACCGCGGATATCTTGGCTGCATACGTGAACACCTACCGAAAAGAGAAGCTGCAGGCTGAAGGATTGATTCGCAACGGACCGCCGTTTGTACGCTTCTTGGCTGTTGCCGCACAGGTTTTAAAAACCTAAAAAAATATGGTAGGCACGATGGGATTTGAACCCATGACCTCTACCGTGTCAAGGTAGCGCTCTCCCCCTGAGCTACGCGCCTTCTATAATTTGTCTACCAATTCCTCCCTTGCGGTGTCAAGAAAATTTCTGCTCGTTCCCTTACTTAGGATTATCAACCCAATCCTGATATACTGGAGCCCCGAGGCTATGGTCAATAAACCTGCCAGCCAGAACATATAGGGGTTGAAGAACGGCATATTGATATAACTACTTGACAGTACCATGAGGACCGTTGCCAGCTGTACACACGTCGTTGCCTTACTCAAGATCGATGGATGAATAGCCACCGGGTAGCGGGTCAGATAAAACACCAGCACGCCGAGGAGGATAATTACATCCCTGCTGATTATCAACACAGTGAGCCAGGAGGGAATCATCTTAAATATGGCCAAGACGATATACGCAGTGCTGAGGAGGATCTTATCGGCCAGCGGATCAAGGTGTGCACCCAGATTGCTCTTCTGATGAAAGACCCTGGCAATAAAGCCATCAACAGCATCACTGACAGTTGCAATGCCAAAGATCACCAACGAGGCAAGGGGCCGACCATTTATCATGTATATAACGAAAATAGGGACTAAAATGACCCGTAAAACAGTGATCATGTTCGCAACAGTCATCTTCTCACCACAGTGAATCCCTGGTCGCTTACCTCGCTGACATCAAATAAAAACGGCCTCTTGGGGTGGTTCAAGGCCCTCTTTGCCAATCCTTGAGCATCCCCCCGGAGCTTTATGGAAATGCTCACGAACTCTTGCGTTAATCTGCTTTCTATCACCGAGGTGATTTCAGGAAAATTAGTAGTGAAGAACTCCTTGATATCGGAAAGCTCCTTATAGCGCTTCAGGCCCCGGAGGGTAATGATGATTTTATTCACCGTCTCTTCTGCGGGTTTAAAGGCATCCATTATATAGGGAACCAGGTCGTGAGCCCAATTGTTAATGGCCGACTCTATGGCGCTCTTCTCCTCCCCTTGGGCACCGCTCGGGTTTCCTTCCCTGAATCCCTGAGCAATGGTTATGCCATCCGCCACTCGTATGGCCCTGAGATATACTGATGCCGTTGATTCAGCGGGCATGGTTGCTTCCCCTGTAATCACCACCTGGGCGGATAGCAGTTTCCCCCACTTCACCGCGTCTTCATCGGTCAAATCCATCTGGAGCATGCCATCATCGTAGCTCTCTTCAGGAGAGAAGAAGGATCGATTGATGACCTGGAATCCTCTCTCCTCAAGGACCTGGCTCAAAAAGATCTCCGAAAGGCTAAGGGATGTGTAAGCGGAGGGATCAGTCCACCAACCAGACTTAGAAGACCCCTTGCCCTTTTCCGATACCATGAGAAGCACGTCGACCTGGATGGTATCCCTTTCGCGCAAGCCCATATTTTCGAGCATGGCTTCCAAGACAGCCGTGTTTACCCGAGCCTTTATCAATACCCCCACGTGATTATCGGCCGTAAACTCCGTGATTACCTGATAATCCTGTATGTGCTCCTTTGCCCTGGAAAGGATCTCCTCATACAAACGTTGAAAGCTGTTCGCCATACCCCTGGGCCCCAGCCTCTGAACGAGGTACCCCTCAACAACCATTGCGAATGCCCGGGAAATGGCTTCATTTCGGGCTTGAGCGACATTCTCACCAATGATCAACCCCGTTCCTGTTGCAATCCTCTCTTCGGTAACGGGCTCTCTCGTTTCCTGAGCAAAGGTCCAATCAGCCGCTGGTAAAAGTGATCCCCAAAGCAATGAGACGAATATAGTGAGGTTCACGAAGTTTCGCATGCCGTACAAAAAAGGGTAATACGGTGATTCATAGAAGGGCCTGTATAGAGTCCTTAGAATAGCCGTAACTCCTCCTTAAGCCTTCTGATAGCCAGCACCGCCTCGGCTCCCGATATCGAATCCATCGGCCCGAAGATGCTCTGCTTTATGCCGCCTTTGGCCTCGATGATACCCCTGGTCGTACAAACCATAACCGCATTAAAGTACGGGACATCGTTTCTCACATCGACAAAGGGGGAGGCGGTGTCTTGATATTTATTTGCCAATGAGGGATCATGGGTAAGTGTGCTGATAATATCAGCGATCATTACGGCGTAGCTTGCCCGTAAGATAGATTCATCGGGGGCAAAGGTGCCGTCAGGAAAGGTATCGAGGCCTTTGATGCCAAGGCTGATGACCCTCTGCACATCAGCACTGAGCGGGTGATCCTTTACATCAGATGGAATGGGAGCCTCACGAGTTCTCCTGGCCCCAAGGTCCTTGTCTAACCTCAATTCCTGAATAAACAGGGCAGCAACGTCAATCCTGCTCACCTTCTCGAGTAAGGCTATCCTCTTGCCGGTGAGCGTGGCGGGCATAGCCCTTTCTATCTTCTGGACCGTTGCTAGCTGCTGGTCAGCCTCGCTCATAAGTGTTTTGTTGATTTCCAGTACCTTCTTGAATGCCCCGGCTGCATTGCTGAACAGAAAGGCCTCCTTGTACGCAATGCCCATGTGGTAGTAAGGATCAGGCATCTCCGGTAAACCCCTGAGCATTTGCATGGCCTCCCGAAAGTAGCTCTCTACCTGCTCCAGCCAGCCCTGGGCCTTTTGTTGGGTATGGAGGCGCATGAATCCCACATACACCAGCGCCTTCTCCTGTCTTCCCTGGGCCAATACTTCTGCCTTTTCCATGTATTGGAAAGCTTGCTTAACATTACCTCTGTATCCAAGGACAAGTGCTAAGCCTCGATACGCAGCAGCGTAGCTGCGGTCAAACTCTATTGCGAGCTCAAACTCCCGTTCCGCATCCGTAAGTCTGTCATTCTCCAGCAACCTCATACCACTCTGTGTATGGTGCTCTGGTGTACCGAGGGTGGGTATGGGCGTAATCACCCGTGGGGCGCAATTGCCCATGAGAAGAACTACGGCAATAATGCCCATGATAGCCAAAAAGCCCTTCCTATCAGTACGGCCATCCATAACCCCTCACCTCCTGCTATTCTTTGAGCTCTTTCCAGCAGGGTCCAAGTCTAAAGAAAATGCCCTCAAAGGTCAAGCTATTGCCAAAATGCCCGAACTGTATCGATTATTTCCGACCGATCGTCGGGATTCACCCAGAAAACCTCGGGATCGGCCTTGAACCACGTAATCTGTCTCTTCGCATATCTCCTCGTATCTCGCTGAATAAGCCTGGCAGCCTCATCCAGATTCCAGTCTCCTTTCAGATAGCCGACAATATGCCGGTAACCGATAGCCTGTATGGGCTTGAGCTCAGGGCCATACCCCTTCGAGAGGAGCCCCTCAACCTCGCCAACGAGTCCGGCGTCAATCATCGAGAGGGTCCTTGCGTTGATCCTGTCATAGAGGACGTCCCTGTCAACGTGCAGGCACAGATGGAGCGAGACGAATCTCCTCTCAGAAAACCCATGCTCCTGGGTCAGCTCTGAAAATGGCCTTCCCGTAAGAGCAATCACCTCTAAAGCCCTGATAACCCGTATCGCATCCATTGAGTGGATGCTCTCCGCCGCCTTGCTGTCAACCTTGCACAATCGCTTATAGAGATAGGCCGATCCTCGCTTTTCATATTCCTCCCACAGATCCCGCCTCAATTCTCGCTGAGAGGCAGGGCATCTGAAAAGGCCGCCCAGGAGGGCCTTCACATAGAGTCCGGTACCTCCCACCACGATGATGGGGGTATCTTTCCTTTGACAATCATCTATTATGGGAAGGGCACGGGAGAGAAAGAGGGCGGCATTGAACTTCTGATCTGGATCGACGATATCGATCATATGATGAGTAATGCCCTTCCTTTCGGACATCGGCAGCTTTGCAGTGCCTATATCCATGCCTCGATACACCTGCATGGAATCCGCACTGAGTATCTCAGCCCCACAGAGCGAGGCTAATTCAATGGCCAATCCGCTTTTCCCGGAACCTGTTGGCCCGCTGAGTATGACCAATCGTGGGAGCTTCTCTGTCATGACAGTGTAAGGGTTTTCGTAAAACGTAGTAGTATCAGGGTTGCCAACATATGCTGCTTAATATCGAACGGTAGAGAGGTAGAGCCCCCCTGGAGGGGCCTTGGCCCCGGCCTGCTGCCGATCCTTGGACACCAATATCTCGTGAAACTCCTTGACGCTCAACTCTCCGGTGCCTGTTTTTGCAATGGTCCCCATGATATTTCGTACCATATGTCTCAGAAAGCCATTCGCCTCAAGCTCAAACACAAGGAGATTTCCATCCCGGATACTCAGAGATGCCTGAATCATGGTGCGTATTGGGTTGGTTTGTCCGTCTCCCGCAGAGCAAAAGGCGGAAAAATCGTGAGTCCCCGTGATAATATCCAGGCATTCCTTCATGGCCTTCATATCGAGCGAACGTGCTATGTGCCAGGCATAATGTCGAAGGAAGGGGGATCTGAGGCTCTCGTTATAGACCCTATACTCGTACACCTTGCTCTTAGCATCATATCTGGCATGAAACCCATGAGGTGCATATTCCGCCTCTTTGATAACGATGCTTTCGGGAAGCAAGGAATTGAGGCCTTTAAAAAAAATTGTGGGGCTCAGGGTTGTGGAAACCCTGAAATTCGCTACCTGATTGAATGCATGTACTCCCGCATCCGTCCTTCCAGAGCCGATCAGCGTAACAGGTGTGCCCACCATAAGACCGATCTTATCCTCTATAATGCCCTGTATGGTGGGTTGATCAAGCTGCCGCTGCCACCCAAAATACCCTGTGCCGTCATAGGCAATCACCAATTTAATGTTATATTCGCCTTCTTTTTCACCCACAATCTCTCCCCCTTTCCGAAGCGGCAGCCAGAGTTATTATTCCATGCTTCACGGTGATGAGACACGCCGTGACCTTTTCTGTTCGGAATTTCTCATCAGGAGGGGCCATGATCAAAGAAATGGGTCTTGAAGGCCAAAAAAAGGGAAGATCCATGAGACCTTCCCCTTTATCAGTGATGTTGTATAGTCAGATTATCTCTTTGAATACTGGAATCTGGCCCTGGCAGATCGCTGTCCATACTTCTTGCGTTCCTTTATTCGGGAGTCCCTCGTAATAAAGCCTGCCTTTTTTAAGGGCACTCTGAACTCCTCATTTATCTTCAAAAGGGCAAGGCTTATGCCATGTTTAATAGCTCCAACCTGGCCGGAGAATCCTCCCCCCTTCACATTCACCATGATATCGTATCTTCCCATGGTATTGGTGAGCTCCAGAGGTTGGCCGATAATCATTTTGGCAATTTCGGTTGTGAGATACTCGTCTATGGGTCGCTTGTTTATGGTGATATTTCCCTCACCCAGCTTCATCCAGACCCGTGCAATTGCACTCTTCCTTTTACCAGTAGCGTAATATCTTTCTTCCGCCATTTAACTCTCCAAATTAACCGGCTGTTGGGCTTGGTGAGGATGGTTCGGACCAGCGTAGATCTTGAGTTTTTTCAGCTGTCTTCTGCCAAGACTCGTTTTTGGCAGCATCCCCTTTACCGCGAGCATGATGATATTTTCCGGCTTTTTTTCAAGCATCTGTCTCGCAGTGGTCTCTTTTAGCCCACCGACATAACCGCTGTGCCGGTAATAGATCTTTTTATCCAGTTTAGCCCCTGTGAATGCAACCTTATCCGCGTTCACCACGATTACATAATCACCGGCATCCATATGAGATGTAAAAATGGCCTTGTGTTTCCCCCTAAGGATGGTTGCGATTTCACTGGCCAATCTCCCGAGGATCTTATTCGATGCATCGATAAGATACCACTTTTTGTCTATCTGATACTCTTTCGCAACAAAGGTTTTCATCTCGCTGTATCCGATTTCCCTTTCGCCCTTACTGCACGCTTTCTAGGATTATAGATTATTACTAAAGTCATTCTTTTTAAATAACTTTCACGGTATTGTCAAGGATATTTACAAAAATTTCGTATTGACAGAAAAAAATATACCTGTTAATTGATCGAATGATTGAAATATTCGTAACAATGTAGCCCTTTGAAACTACCTGGTGCATGGGCATGGAGGTGTCTTTTTTCCATCATACCCCAATAAAGACAACTCAGGAGGCCGCTTCAAACGAGCGCACACGGACAAAGACCCTAGAAGACAATGACCAGGTGCTTGTGCGCATGGTTTGAAGCGGCACGC
>CAYPNL010000391.1:0-8251 GCA_964412045.1 uncultured Desulfobacteraceae bacterium | reverse complement strand
TGCAAAGAACATCCTCCGGCAAAGCTCTTCTCATCTGCCGATCTTGAAAAACTGCGACTTACAAAGATTCTCATTGAGGAGATGGATGTGAACCTTGCGGGCGTGGAAATTATCTTACGGATGAGGCAGAGCATGTTCGAGATGAGGCGGCAGTTTGATTCAATCCTCGAGGATCTTGCACGGCATATCCGGGAGATGTCGGGAAAGGGACTATGAACGGTCGTGCTGAAATGAATTGTAGATTGAATGTCGAATAATGAACATCGAACCGCAGAATGACGAAGGAATGCCTTCGAGATTCTATATTCCTTGTTCAGCATTCTGAGGTTTTTCCTGTTCTTTAATAATAAGCAAGTCTTCGCCTTACGGCCAGGGTTTTCTCCCAATCCCTGAGAGGGGCAATAACATTACAACAATGAGAGGCCCGGCCTTTCATAATCTGAGATCCCCCCTGATGTCGCCTTTGTAGAGCCTGTCCATCTTTTCCACGGCATCGAGCGCTTCTCTGTCATCGGTCTGGGGGACCTTGACTATCAGTTTCACCATGAGATCGCCCCTCTGTTTCGTCTTGGCTCGAATCGCGCCCTTTCCCTTCAATTTCAATATCTGGCCGCTCTGACTTCTGGGCGGCACCTTGAGTTTTACCTGCCCGTCTATAGTCGGGATCGTGATGGCGCCGCCGGCCATGGCCTCGCGAACCGTCACGGGTATATCCATATACAGATCATCGCCTTCCCTCTTTAACAGGGGATGCGGCTTCACCTTGATGATGAGATAGAGATCCCCTGGCGAACCTCCATTGAGGCCTGGTTCCCCTTTGCCGGCTACGCGAACCTTGGAACCATCTTTGACGCCCTGGGGGATCTTCACCCTGACCTTTTCCGTGCCACGAACCTTCCCGCTCCCGCCGCACTGGGGGCATCTCTCACCCACCTTGCCATGTCCCCCGCACTGGGGGCAGGCCTTGGTGAAGCGCATGGGTCCCTCCGCCACATTCAGCCGACCCGAGCCATTGCACAGGGGGCATGTCTTCATTGTGGAATGGGGATCTATCCCGGATCCGCTGCATTCGGGACACGCTCTCATCATCTGCATAGCCAGCTCGGTCTCGAAACCCTTCAAAGAGGAGATCAGGTCTATGGTCATCTCGTGTTCGATATCCCTGCCCCGTGCCGACGAGGCTGTTCTGAAATCGCCGGAGCTCCCTTGAAAGCCGAAGAGATCACCGAAGACATCCTCATAGCTTTGGTACTGTCCGAATCCCTGACCGGCTTCCTGAAAGCCCCTCCCTTGAGAGGAACCCCATTTCTTGTATTCCCTGGCCTTTTCGGCATCAAATCCCGCTTGAAGCCCGTCCTCTCCGAACTCATCATAGAGCTTTCTTTTTTGCTCATTGCGGAGGCACTCGTAAGCTTGAGAGATCTCCTTGAATTTCTGCTCAGCCTCCTTGTTGCCAGGATTGATATCCGGATGCCACTTCCTGGCGAGTTTGCGGTAGGTCTTCTTGATTTCCTCCTGGGTTGCGTCCTTTGAGACGCCGAGAATCTTATAAAAATCTCCAGCCATAAAAGCCCCGGTAGGTTGTTTGCTGCTGTTCTTGTAATGCTTTAGATTCTATGAAAAAGTAAAATCCCTCCCGACCTCCCTTTGATAAGGGAGGTGAATCCCCCTTTTGAAAGGGGGATTTTGAGTTCACAGGATGGACATTATTCATAAATATAAATTGATACCTGTTCGTTACGGAATCCCAAAGAGACCCCCTCGCGATTGCTATCCCTTCTTCAAACCTCGATCACCCTGCCCGCTCCACCTTCAATGTACTTCTCGGGGTATAGCTGCTTGATCTCCTTCTTGTGGACCGTGCAGTGGGTAGGACAGATCAACTCAAGGTCTTTGAACAGCTCATACTCACTAAAACCATGGAGCCCCCCGATAACTGCGTAAACATCGCCGAACTGCGATGCCGCATCAAGGATGTGCTCCATCCTCGGATGGGAGCAGCCCGTGATGACCACTATCCCCTTATCCGTCCTGATCGCCATAGATTGCTCAATGTGTTCGAGTTCTCCGGTGGAGAAGACATCCTCGTGGATCTCCATAGGCCTGTCTACGAAGATAGCATTCTCCGGGCCTCCTGCGCCCCCCATTGACCGAGGCAGGTACATAGTCACATGGGGATTGAGCTTGAGAAAGGCAGAGAGACCCCCTGTATGGTCGAAATGGCCATGGGAGATGAAGACCTCATCAATAGAAGCTGGGTCTATATCAAGCTTCTCCATGTTATAGAGCAGGATCGATCCGCTGGTACCCGCGTCAAAGAGGATGGTCGGCGCCCCGTGGCGCGGCAGCTCCACCAAGCAGGAAAATCCCCAATCGGATCGAAGACCCTCCTTGTACACGGTGTTATCGTAGATTATAGTGATTTTCATCACTGCCTCCCTTGTATGTATTGTAAAGACAGAACCTATGCTTTATACATATAGTCTAAAATAACATAACCTTCAAGTGTCCGAGAGGATAACTCGCCTTTAAAGATGGGAAAGCAATGGAAAAAACATCACATAGCATTTTACATCGAGCAAAGAGTGACTATCATTGAAGGATAAAGATTGACAAACTCGCAAAAAGTCGTCACCCCGTTGAAAAACGGGGTCCAGGCTTTTTGTAGCCCTTTGAAAATAGTGGATTCCGGCACCTGCCCCGGATCCTGGATCAAGTCCAGGACAGGCTTTGATCCGGGATCCGCCTGTCTGCGTGCGGTGCACAGGCAGGCCGGAATAACAGAAAGAATACCTTATCCAGCGCATTGATAGATGCAAGAAAAGTAGTCTTCAGTCTTCAGCCTATCAACCTGAATAGCTAGCGAGGGAGACGTTATGGACCATGTTCTTAGAAAAATATTCCATACGCGGATAACCGCGCCTTTGTTCAAAACACTTGCCTTGACCTTTACCCTGCTTTTTCTTGCCGCAAGCCTTTCCTTGGCTGCCGGGACTGCTTCGGATATCACGATAGATGTCAAGGAATTCCAGCTCACAAACGGGATGATGTTCCTGGTCGTGGAACGCCCCACCATGCCTCAGGTTGCCTGCCGGCTGTCCATACGCGCGGGCTCGGCGCTCGAGGATACCGGTAAAACCGGTATCGCACATATGCTTGAGCACATGATGTTCAAGGGCACCAAGAACTTCGGCACACTGGACCCGGAACGAGACCAAGAACTTCAGGAAAAGATTGAAGCCGCATATCAGGCGGTGCTCGCAGAGCAGGCCAAGCGCAATCCCAACCAAAACCTGATCAGAGAAAAACGTGAAGAGATGGATGCCCTCCGTGCAGAGGTACAGGAGATCTATGTGCCGCAAGCCTTCTCATCGCAGTTAGGTAAAAACGGTGCGGTGGGAATCAATGCCTTTACCACCAAAGAAGAGACTCAGTACCTGTGCTCTGTGCCATCGGATATGATCGAGCAGTGGTTCTCTATCATTAGCGAGCAGCTGTTCGAGCCCTCGTGGCGGGAATTCTACGTGGAAAAGGAGGTGGTGCAGAGGGAATGGGCCTTCCGCTATATCAACAGCCCGGACGGCGCTGCCTGGCTCGATCTCAACGCCACGGCCTATACCGCCCACCCATACCGCAACCCCACCATCGGATGGAAATCCGACATAGAAAAATACAACACCATGGACGCCGTCGAGTTTCATAAAAAATACTATAATCCCACAAACGCCGTGTGTGTGCTGGTGGGAGATGTCAGAGCAGAGGATGCCCAGAGGCTTGCGAAGATCTACTTTGAGCGGTATCCGGCCGGAGGACGATCTCCTGAGATCGTCACCGAAGAGCCCCTGCAGCAGGGCCCCCGCAGGGGCGTAAGATTCCTGAAAGGCGCCCGCACCCCTTTGGTGAGAATAGGGTTTCACGGCGCCCGCATGGGTACCAGGGATTTTTATGCCCTCGATGCCATGACCATGGTGCTAAGCCTCGGCCGGAGCGCCCGCTTGACCCAGGACATTATCAACAGGGGCCGTGCGGTTGAGGCATGGGCCTATAATCCAGACAACCGGTATGGAGGCATGATTCTATTCGGCGGCTCTCCCAATGAGCCGGATAAGCTCAGGGAAGGCACGCACACGGAAGAGGAACAAAGGCAAGCCTACCTCAACTCGTGCCGGGAACTTGAGGATCTGCTCATCCAAGAGGCGGAAACCATGAAGGAGCAGCTGGTCTCCTCACATGAGCTGGAAAGGATCAGGAAGCTCAACCGCCGCGAGTTTCTTGAGCGGCTGCGGAGCAATGAAAAGCTCGCAGGAACCCTGGCAACGCTGGAGGTTCAGGTGGGCCGGCGCTACCTTGACGATTACCTCAAGAGGGTCGAGGAGGTTACCCCTGAGGATATCAGGGACGCAGCCAGGAAATATCTACGGGCGGAAAATCAGACAACGATCTATGTGATCCCCGGTGGAGAGCCTGATCAGTCTCCTGAGCCCTACACAGAGGTCCGTTCTCTCGGGATAGGGGCTGCCTCGAAGCTCTCCGCACCCGATGTCTTCCACAACAACTCCGCCTTTCCCACGCCCGAGGGATGGAAACATCCGCTTTCCTTCAACCGCCAACCCAAAAAGATTGCCTATCTGGAGCCTGATATCGCCAGGATCGGAGATGCCGCGATATTCTACCTTCCTGACCGGGAGCTTCCGCTGATCGACCTCACAATCCTGGTAAAGGCCGGCGAGGTCGATATTGAAGAGAAAAAAACCGGTTTAGCGGACATACTCAGCGATAGCATTGTTCGAGGAGGCACCCTACACTACTCACCCTCAGAGCTTGCGCAGGTGATCGACGAAAACGCCATCCGCGTATCTGTTTCTGTCGGCGAGGAGATCTCATCCGTCAACCTCTCGGTTATGAAGGCCAACTGGGAAAAGGGCTTAGATCTGCTGGAGGAAATCCTTGTCCGGCCGGCCTTTGATGAGAACGTGCTCGAGGTGATAAAGGGCCAGGCCATCGCGGCCCTCAACCGCCAGGCAGACCAGGCCCAGGCAGTGGCCATGAGAGAAGGGATGATCTGGCATTTCCACGGACACCCTTACGGCCGCGACCCCCTGCTCGGCCTGAAGACCATCCCGGATATTGCCTCGGATGACCTCAAGAGCCTTATCGGCGCCTATTTTGTTCCAGGCAACATGGTTGCCGCGGTTTCAGGGGATATTGCCCTTGACGAGGCCGCGGCGGGCCTGAACAAACTCCTCAAGGCCCTCCCCCAGGGCCGGGCTCCTGAGCGCAGCCTCGGGGAGCCGGACGAGAACAAAGCCGTCCTCGCAATCATTGATAAGCCGGGACAGGTCCAATCCCAGGTCGTGTTCATGCTGCCGGGCTTCAAGCGCACCCATCCCGCATTCTGGAAGGCCCGGCTCTTAACGGATATATTCGGCGGGAGCGATTCCCTTATGTACACACGCCTGCGGGATGACCTGGGGCTCGTCTACTCGGCCGGATTTTTCCAGACCTACAAATGGAACGCGGGAGTTCTTGTGGGATACATCGGGTGCAGGGGTGATAAAACCAGCACCTCCATCGAGGAGACCATGAAGATCATGAACTCGCTCAGAAACAGCATCCCCCAGAGGGATTTTGAGCTCAAGCGCCTTGATGCGCTCAACAGCTTTGTGTTCAATGTGGACACTCCTGCCGAACTGGTGGAGGTTTACAGCAGCTACTACATGAGAGGAGAACCCCTCGACACCCTTGAGAGGATCCAGGATGCTTATATACGGGCAACGAGGGGTGAACTCAGAAACCTTGCCGTAGAATTGCTCGATCCTGAAAAGCTCCAGGTCTTCATCGTGGCCGACAAGAAAACCCCGGTTAAGGGGGCAGACGGAACCGACATCACCCTTTATCAAGACCTCAAGTCGCTTGCGGAACGGATAGGCATTCCTTATCAGGAGATCGCATTGCGATGAGAGAACAACCTTGTAATGAACCACTCCCCAACAAGCTGGATGATATCATATATCAACCTCCCCTCCCTTGATGCCCGCCTCGCCTTGCGGACTCGCACCCGCCTGCCAGCGCCTGAAGCGCAGCTGATGGCGGGCAGGTCCTCCCTTTATAAAGGGAGGTTGGGAGGGATTTTTCAAGGAATTGTATTGAAACCCAGTTTGCAGAATGATAATTTGTTATCAAAATAAAGAGAGGAGGATGTATGCCTTTGATCAGACCAATATCAGAATTGAGAAATCGCTCAAACGAGATTTCAGAGCTTTGCCATAGCGAAGACCAACCTGTATTCATAACCAAAAAAGGGAAAGGCGATTTAGTGGTAATGAGCCAAGCACATTACGAACGTCTCCAGAGCGTGATTGAGCTCTACCAAAGACTCGGAGATGCTGAAGCTTTGGATACAGCGGGTGAACAAGGGATTACTCACCACGAGATGATTGAGCGTTTGAATGCAGCTATTACATGAGTAAATCCTACGAAATTCGCTACCTAAGTACAGCAGAAGCCGACTTAATCGATATTTTCTCTGAGAGCTCCTTTACCGCCTCCATGTACTCTTTCATCCCTCTGAGAAAGATATCATTGTGGGTAGCTTTCCTGATCACGAGCATCCTCTTATCATGTGCAGGAGATGCCTCATACAGGGCCTTGCCTTCTGAGAGAGGAAGAAGCTGATCGTGCTCCCCATGGATAATCAGGGTCGGTTTGAAAAAATGAGCGATCTTTTCGATATTCCGAAACCCGTCCTCCTCCCTAATTCCAATCGCCTCCATGTCTGTTCCCAAGAGTATCAGCAAGGGTCTGGTAAAAGCAAACCCGCTTTCAACAATCAGCCCGTCTATAGCCTCGCTATAATTAGCTGCGAGCTCGAGTGCGGAGGCGCTTCCCAGGGACCTCCCCATCACGATAAGGGGGCCTGTATAGCCTTGTTCCTTCAGCCATTTCAGCACATAGTCGAAGATCAGATGCGCATCCCTCATCATGGCCGTGATGGTGGGCCTTCCGGTGGAGCGGCCGTAGCCCCGGTAGTCGGCGGCAAGGAAGTTGATGCCCATGCCGGTATACAAAGGCCCTAGGTCGTCATAGTCGGCCACGATCTCGCCGTTTCCGTGGAAAAAGACTATGACAGGATCTGCTTTTCCCGCTGGATGAAGCCGAACCCCGATCACTTCATTCTTGTCCACCTCGATGAGCATATCCTCATAAGAGACACCTAGCCGGGGCTCTCCCCACTCAGGCCTGGGGTGAAAGAGAAACATCAAGATCTCAGGCCGATCCAGCTTTGAATAATCGATTGTTTCCAGGTCAATCATGGCTTCAAATCCACTATGAGGCTTTTCTAATGCTAGCTTACTGCCGCACAAAACCCCTCTCGAATTCAATCCTTTGAACAACAGGAGAAAGGCCCTTTATGCCTTTGAAAAAAGCTTTTCGTCGCCTTTATTGGTGGCGAGCAGCACGAAATAGGCTGACGCGGCGCCAAGGGCAATGGCAATCAAGTCAAGAAGATCAAAGGTTCCCCGGGTGAAATAGTTTTGGGTGTTCTCCAGGAATGGGATACCCTTAAACCATGTGGGGATTATTTTCAAGGGGATGGCATTATATCTCTGGAATAGCTCGAAGATAAAATCAATAAAGAACCAGACAAGGCAGATAGCAAGAGAACCCCCTTTCCTCCAGGAGAGAAGCCCCTGAGTGAGCAAAATAAAGGAAAATACGTGCAGGAAATCCGGCAGGCTGCTTCCGATCACACCGAATACATTGGGAAGGATGCCGTAAAGGCTTACCTTGATCCTGCTGAAGTTGAGGAAATAGGTTGCCTCCGGAGGCCGGTCGATGAGATAAACCAGGGTCCCGACTAATAACCCGCCCAGGCCGATCAGGATCTGCGCTCCGTTTATAGCGCTGTCTTTGTTGATTTCCCGCGCCAATGACAATTCCTCATGCTTCAGGGCATTCTAATAGAAGGAGGGCGAGGTTTCAATGGGATTCAAGCAGAAGCAATATTGACAAACTCGTAAAAAGTCAACATTGGTGTCATTGCGAGCGACCTGCCCGCAACGCTCTTGCTTGCGAGGCGGGCGGGAGCGAAGCAATCTCACTCAATGTAACTACTTGAATTTACGAGATTGCGGAGCCTGTTCCGAGCGCAGCAAGGAATCTCTTTTTGCCGTGACCAAGAACCGATCATGAGGGTTTACGACTTCATTAGCATTAGATATTATCCGGGGCATCCCTATCTCAGAGAGGG
>CAYPNL010000390.1:0-8180 GCA_964412045.1 uncultured Desulfobacteraceae bacterium | reverse complement strand
CATTCTCGTGATCGTTCTATTCACATTGGGCCGAATGCCTTAGAGGCGTATATCTGCTGTTCCGTGGCTGATCACGGAGTTGTCTTTATTTGGATAGCTGTGGTAACGTACAATAGCGTAAAGCAGGTGTGATGGTAAAAAAGGATGCGAAATCTGGTCAAAATTTGTCTTCTCAGCATGGGAATCTTTGTGGGTTTCATTGTTATCCTGCTTAGCGGTGCACTCCTGTACCTCCAGACAGATCATGCCCAGGCCCTTATCCAACGAGAGATCAATGAAGCGATCCCCGGTTCGGTTTCCTGGGAAAAAGCCCGTTTCTCTCTTCTTAAAGGCCAATTCATCCTTCAGAACCTGTCCCTTCAAGGCCCGCATGATGAGGATATCGCAGGTATTGGACGTGTTTCCGTTCATCTTTCATGGATACCATTTCTGAAGGGGGATCTTGCGATTGAGAGGATTATTGGGGAGAAACCATGGGCCGCTCTCCGTTCAGATGAAAAAGGAGAGCTCAATCTTATACGGGCCTTTGTTCGTTCGAAGGCGGAAGGCATCAGCGAAGGAGAGGGCACAAGGGAACGTAAAGGCATAGGTTTTCCTTTCAACATGGCGATCACCTCCCTCAAGCTTATGGATGGTGCGATTAGCTATGAGATCGTTTCGAAAGGTTTGAAAATCGAGGCAAAGGAGATCTATTTCATTGGCAAAGGAGATCTTTTACAACGAACCGGAGATGTGGACATTCACATGGGAAGTGGGCGGATAGATGGCTCTCGAGTCCACGTTACCCTGGCCGGATGTAAGATGAGAGGCTCACTGACGCGCTCCGGGATAGAGCTTGACTTCCTCGAGGTGGCTACACCCTCATCGAAGGTTACGGCATACGGAGAAGTACGCGGTACCATGAGAAAGCCCTTGTTTGACCTTGTCCTCGATGCTACGGTCTCCCTCGCTGAAGTCCGGGAGAGCCTTCATGTAGTAGTTCCTTTAACAGGAGAGGCAACCGTGAGATCGACTGTCAAGGGCGGTCTTACAAATCCAGAGGTCCAGCTCCGACTCGATTACGGCGGAGGAGTGATTTCAGGCAAGACAGTGGATGGAATGAAGCTCGACCTTGAGCTCAAGGATCTGCACCTGGCCGTGAAAAAAGCGGAAGTGGGCATCGCTTCGGGAACTATTGCTGCCCAGGGAGCTATCGATGTCCATCACGCCTTTGCAGGCGGGCTCCTCGCAGCAGAGAGGAATCTGGAAGAGATCTCATACGATATGTTCCTCAAGGGCCACGGCATAGCACTGGAACAGATTCCGCATCCCGTGGGCAAGAGAATGCAGGGCGCCATGAGCTATGGCCTTGCACTTTCCGGAAAGGGGCTCTCATTTCGGACCCTTTCCGCCGATGCGGGACTTGAAGCGGATGTCAAAGGGCTGAATGCCCTTCCGCTAAAAGAACCGGCTGATCTGTTCGTGAGAACAAACGTAGCCCTCAAGGGGGGAGTTGCCACCATCACACAGCTTGAGGCAAAAGCGGGCGGCATAGTGCTCCGGTCAGATGGCTGCCTCGATTTTTCTTCAAAGGAGATTGCAGCAAACCTCTCTTTGGAGGCGGCAAGCCTCGATGAAACACTTTTGTTTCTCGGTTTGGATCATTTCTCGGGAGAATGCAAGGTAAACGGCAGGGCTTTCGGCCCCATAGAAAACCCGAGCTTTGCCCTCACGATCCAAGGGGACCATCTCCGCTATAGAGAGGTATCAATCGGAAGTGTTCGCCTCGCTGCTAACCTGGATCAGTGGGGAAGATTTGATATCCCGGAGATTACCCTTGAAAATCAAGGATCCCTTATCAAGGGGAAGGGATTTATCAAGCCCTTTAAGGATTCGATCTTGAGCATCGACCCTGAACCTGCCCTGGACTTTGCCACCACGCTTCGCAATGTTGAGATGAGAGACTTTCTGAAAAGAGATCTCCCAAGCGGTACGCTTGAGGGGCACATAGATTTCAAGGGAACGTTTCAATCCCTCGATGCAGCGGGTTCCCTCAAGGGAAAAGATATGGCCTTCCATCGCATTCGCATGGGCGATCTAGCAGCCAATCTTCGATTATCCGGAGGAAAGCTCTTTATTGATGCCATCGAGGTTCGTAGGAATACATCCATGCTCCATGTCTCGGGAGCCGCCCAGGTTTTGGATCAAAACACCATGAAACCGCTGAAAGATCCCACCTATGCGCTCAACATCCAAGGGGATTCCATCCTCATCGGGGATTTCCTTGATACCGTAAAGGGAAAGGTAGCGCTGGCTGCAACCCTGGAGGGGAGCGTACGAAAACCGAGAGGTACTGTCGATCTTTATGCAACAGACGTGGATTTGGGGGTTCAGCGCTTTCACGAGATCAAACTGGTTTGCGCTCTTGATAGGGAAAAAGTGCGGTTTAAGGCCTTGCAACTCGCGGTGGCGCCAGGGGAATTGATTAAGGGATCGGGGTGGATTACCCTTGAAAAGGCATATCGGATCGACCTTATATCAAAAGGGGTTTCCCTGGGTAACATACAGAAGATCAGAGAACGGGAAATCGGCGAAGGAAGAATCCTCTTTACTATCTCCGGGCACGGTACGCTTGAAAACCCGCAGCTTACCGCAGAGATTACCGTGGAGAATCCCCGGTTCAAGGGCAGATCATTTGACGACTTCCAGGTTCAATTCGATCTTCGCGATCATGTGGCCCATATCTCGGGAAAGCTGGACTTCGATATCAAGGGAAAAGCAACAGTACATGGTGCCCTCTCCCTTCAGGCTGAGGGCGCTATCCCCTTGCAGGCGGTACGCCTGTTCATCGATGAGTTGCCAGATATCACGGGAAACGCGAGTTTTTCTGCCGCGGTAACCGGTACCTGGGCCCACCCCGATATTCAGGGTGAGATAGAGCTCAACAATGTCGGCTTTACCGTCCCGAATAGCGGCCAGAAGGTCCACGATCTGAACGGAACGATACGGATCACCCCCCAGATGGTAACGATCGATACGCTCGAGGGCAGGATGGATGCCGGAAGCTTCAGCGCAGCAGGCACCATGGAGCTAAAAGGGATTCGGCCTGTCAGGGTGAACCTGTCGATAGATGCACATGCCCTTCCCCTCCACGTACCTGGCATGCTGGATGTGGTCGTGAACCCAGCGCTCCGGATTCAAGGAAATCCCGATACATCATTGGTTCAAGGAGAGGTCGTCATCCTTGAAGGGACCTATTACAAGGATGTGAACCTCAGCCTCTTCCAGGTTGTGGGTAAGAGAAAGAGGGAAGAAGCTCCTCAGCCCAAGGAGATAGTCCTGCCCTTTCTGAAAAATATGAGCCTGGATATCTCGCTCAGGAGCAGGAATCCCTTTGTTGTTGACAATAACCTCGCTCACCTGGATATCAAGCCCGACCTTCAAATCTCAGGCACCCTGAGCAATCCAATCATCACGGGAAGGGCTGCTGTTGAGTCGGGGACGGTCACGTACCGGAAAAAAACGTTTACCGTTAAAAAGGGGGAGATCGACTTCTCGAACCCCTATAAGACAGAGCCGATGTTTGACATCGAAGGCGAGGTCCAGGTTCGCAAGTGGACAATACTTTTGGGGATCTCAGGCCCTCCTGATAAGCTCTTCTTTACCTTAACCTCCGACCCTCCGGAGGAGGATGGGGACATACTTTCTCTTCTTGTGTTCGGAAGAACCACCCACGAGTTGATTGAGACAGAGGGAGGCACAACAAAGTCCGCAGCGGCTACCCTTGCAGGCATCCTCGCAACAAGGTTCGGGGATGATATCAAAGAGGTCACAGGGCTTGATATACTCGAGGTCGAGGCCCAGGCACAGGAGGAAGAGCACATGTCCGATCAGGTGAAGGTTACCATAGGCAAGGAGCTTTCCAGGCGCATGACGCTAAAATACGCGGTGGAATCCACAGACGGCGAGTTGAGCCAACGCACGATTGCGGAATATAAACTGCTTGAGGGTGTTTTGCTGAGCGGCTTTCAGGATCATCAGGGAAGCTCCGGCGGGGAGATATTCTTCAGGCTCGAGTTTCGATAAGAATTCTGGAAGAATTATATGCGATTGAGACCAAAATCCTCCATTATCTTGCCGCTCATGTGTCTCCTGCTTGTCTTTATAGGATTTACCTCTTACGGTCATGCCAACGAGAAAGAGGCGGATCTTCATTCCCCAGCGTACCTTGATCAGCGTATTACCCGAATTATCGTGAAGGTTCGTGATCTTCCCGGTAATGAAGCTGAGCTGGCAGAGCTGGCCAGGAACCTGATCGTTCTTGGAGAAGGGGATCGATTTTCCCCTGATCTGGTTCAGGAGTCAATCGAGGCATTGAGGATGTCAAAAAGATTCCGGGAAATCCATGTTGATTCCGAGCCCGAGAGCGAGGGGATTGCGCTCCTGTTTCACCTGAATGCGTTTCAGTTCATCAAGGACATCAAGATATACGGTCAGTTTCCCCTCTTCGAGCGAGAGATCCTCAAGGCGATGACGGTTTATGTCGGGGAGGTCTATAGCGATGAAGAGATTCACAAACAGGCCGCATTGATTGCGGGCGTTTTTAAAGGCGAGGGATTCGCGAATCCGAAGGTGGAGGCAACGGCTACGGAAGATCCCGAAGACGGCAATTTCATTATTATTATAGACATAGACAAGGGCTCGTACCTGGCTCTCGCACGGCTTGATATCAAGGGTAATCGAGCGTTTTCCGATATGAAGCTCAAATCCAGGATGAAGACCTGGCGTGCCTCATTGCTCCCGGGAACCTCGGGACGCTTTATCGAGCGGGATCTCGACAGGGACATCAGTACTATTATTAGTTACTACAGAAAAAGGGGATACCCCGATGTTATGATAGAGCGCGAGATCACAAGAGATGCCGAAACAGACACTGTTTCCGTTTTTATCAAGGTTAACGAAGGATTACGGTATGTGGTTGAATTTACGGGCAATGAGACATTTGGAGAAGACCTCTTGAGAAAGGACGTAGTCCTCTTCAAAGAGGGGAATAGGAATGATCTTGGGTTGAGAAAGAGCGTAAAGGCGATCAAGAATCGATATAGGATGGCCGGGTTTCTTGAAGCCGAGGTGAAGATTGAACAAGAGAAGAGGGATGCCGGGGAAGACGAGACAATCCGCATGATCCGGTTTGTTGTTGATGAGGGCCCCCAGACTGTGGTGAGTTCGATCAGGTTCATGGGAAACAAGGCCTTTGATGGCACAAAGCTCGAGAAACAGATGCTCACCCGGGTGCCTGGAGTTCTCGAGAAGGGGATTTTCGTGCCGGAAATCCTCGAGGATGATACACGCGCGATCGAGTCGCTCTATCGGAAACACGGGTATATGGATACGGAGATCGCAACAGAGCTGACGTGGAGCGTGGATAAAAGGAATGTGGAAATTACCCTCGAGATTGAGGAGAAGGACCGGACCCTTGTCGCTTCTGTGCAGGTCACTGGAATTACCGCCATCTCAGGGCAAGAGGCGTATAACGCACTCCAGATGAGAGAGGGAGAGCCCTTTCGAAGGTACATGTTGCAAAGTGACGAGAATGCCTTGTCCGCTTTGATCTCCAAAGAAGGGTACCCTCATGTCAAGGTAACGGGAGATGTCTGCATAAGCGAGGATCGAACCAAGGCCCAGGTATCGTATCATGTCGATGAGGGACTGCGTGTGACGATGGGCAATGTTTTTTACACGGGTAATTTTAAGACCGAGAAGAGGATCCTTCAGAGGGAGTTCAAGATGGCGCCTGGGGGACCATTCTCCTTGGACATGTTGCTCCAGTCACAGAGAAGCATACGAAACATGGGAATCTTTAACTCTGTTCGGTTCAGGGTAATCGGCCTCAAGGAAAAGAGAGAAGTAGTCCACCTCCTGGTAGATCTGGAGGAGAAGAAGCCCTATTTCATCCAGGCAGGCGGGGGGTATGAGACAAACAGGGGGTTCTACCTCCGTGCCAAGGCGGGAGACAGGAACCTGCTCGGCACCAACAAAGACGCATGGATAGCCGGAGAGGTAAGCCAGATTGGGTATCGCAGCGAATTGGGAATCACAGAGCCACGGCTATTTGGCACCCAAATCGCAACCACCTTCGGCCTGTATTCTGAGCGGAGAGAGGAGTTTAATCAAGATTTCGGAACGAGATCGCTTGGCTCATCCCTCGGACTCTCCAGCACGTGGTTTCGGCACAGTACCGCAGGGCTGAACTTTCGGTTTGAACGGAAAGAACAATTTGTAAGAGATTCGATAGAAGATAGGGCTTATTTTGAAGATCAGGACATGTTCAAACCGAGAAGCATACTTGTAACCACTCCCTCGATACGCTATGATACCCGGGATTCATTTATTCGCCCAAGGAAAGGGATCCTTTCCTCCCTTTCTGTAGATGTCTCCAAGGGGATCCGCAACTCCCTTGATGATTTCTTTAAATATCGCTATGACGTGCGCCTCTATACTACCCCTCTTGAACGGCTGACCTTTGCCTTACTCGGACGCGCAGGCTACATCGATCCCTTCGGTACGGCTGAAAGGATTCCCGATGACCAGCTCTTCTACCTTGGCGGAACCTCAGATGTGAGGGGGTTCAGGGAGAACATGCTCCGTATTGATCCGGATGGAAGCTCGGTGGGGGGTCTTTCGATGCTCGGGGGGAGTGCGGAGGCAAGGATCGATCTGGGTCGTAATGTCGAGTTTACCTTGTTCTATGATGTGGGACACGTAAACAACACCTATGTAGAGAGCGTTTCAAATGGTACTCGCTCTTCAGTGGGGCTGGGTCTACGGTATATTACACCGGTTGGGCCCATTGGCTTTCTTTACGGAATCAAGCTTGCCCCGGAGGAGGGCGAAAGCCCCGGTAGGATCCATTTTTCAATCGGTTATACATTCTAACAACTAACCGAGCCGCTTGGCCTCAGGACAATATGTGAAGAAATAGTTCCAATTTTTCGGTAAGCTCAATAAATTTCTTGCTTTTATCAAAAAAGAGCTTACAATAGGGCGTATCATGAAGGTTTGCCTTTGTTGGCAGGCCGGTTCGATCTGAGGGCGTATTCATGTGTCAGAAGTGGCAACCTCACGTGTGGAACCATGAAAATTTATAGGAAAGGAGGATGTCACTATGACCAATGGAACAGTGAAGTGGTTTAATGACCGCAAAGGATACGGCTTTATTGAGGCAGAAGATGGTGGTGATGTATTCGTTCATCACTCCGGAATCGAAGCAACAGGTTTCAAATCTCTCAATGAAGGCGACCGGGTTACCTTTGACATAGAGCAAGGGAGCAAAGGTCCTTCCGCAGTAAATGTAAAAGTAGTCTAATTGGAGATAGTCTAAGACGAAAAAGGGGCATTCATTGAGTTTATTAGAGAATGCCCCTTTTCTCTTATGATAGAGGGGAAATATCCGCAGCCCTGCAGAGACTATACGACGCTGGCCTATGATTGCTCGGCAGGGGGAAACAATCGGGCCTTATACTCCACAGGCAATAGTTCTCCTACCGTTCTCTCGCTATCATCTTTGTGGGCAGACCATACGAAGAAATCACAGAAAATATGGATAAGGAAGATCGCATGAAAATACTTCTCGTGTACCCCAAATATCCCGATACGTTCTGGAGTCTCAAATACGCCCTAAAATTTATCTCCAAAAAGGCAAGTCACCCACCATTGGGGTTGTTGACCGTAGCAGCAATGCTTCCCAAGGAGTGGGAGAAAAAACTCGTAGATATGAATGTCGCCCCGCTCAAGGATAAAGACCTTGCATGGGCCGATTATGTATTTATTAGTGGTATGTCCATCCAAAAGGCATCTGCAAAAGAGGTCCTCAGCAGGTGCAAAAAGATGGGCGTCAAGACCGTTGCCGGCGGGCCCCTGTTTACGACCTCATACGAAGAGTTCGAGGAGGTGGATCATTTTTTGCTCAATGAGGCCGAGATCACGCTTCCACCTTTCCTAGAGGATTTGAAAAACGGATGCGCCGCACATATGTATACCTCTCGCGAATTTCCCACTATAGAAAAGACGCCTGTTCCACTCTGGGAGCTCATAAACATGAAGGCATATGCAACGATGAGTATCCAGTATTCTCGGGGTTGCCCTTTTAACTGTGAATTCTGCAATGTCACGGTGCTCTATGGGCATAAGGTGCGCACAAA
>CAYPNL010000389.1:0-5975 GCA_964412045.1 uncultured Desulfobacteraceae bacterium | reverse complement strand
GAACGGGGGATTGGTCATGACGCAATCATAGAGGCTGCCTTTTTTGGGCTCATAGATGGCATCTCCCAGGTAGATATGGGCCTGGATGCCGTGGAGGTAAAGGTTCATCAAGGCCAGCCTCCTGGGCCGGGGAACCAGTTCCGTGCCAGAATAGGCAGCGGTAAGAATTCGCCTGGAGTCTTCCCGTTCAAGCGCGCCTCCTGTCTGCTCCATGAGCCACTCATAGGAGCAGGTCAAAAAGCCGCCCGTTCCTGCTGCCGGGTCATGGATGCTAAACTCTTTACTGGTGCGGGGATCGGGCTTCATGCAGCGCACAATGGATTGGATGAGGAAGCGCGGGGTGAAATACTGGCCTGCCCCCTTCTTCCCCTCTGAGGCAGACTTTTCGAGCAGGCCTTCATACGCCTGTGCCTTTACGTCGATATTGAGGCCGGTCCATTCCGTTTCATCGATGAGGTTGACCAGGCGCTTCAGGTTGACCGGGTTGCTGAACCGGGAGATGGCGCCGCCGTAAATGTCGCCCAGCATGTTTTTCTGTTTGCCCAGTTCTCGTAAGGTATCGATATAGTGCTCCAAGAGATCGGTCCCCGATTTTTCCCGCAGCACGGCCCATGAATAGTCCGGGGGGATCTCCGCTCCCTTCTCCTCGATCATCTTGAGAAAGAGCAGGTAGGTCAATTGCTCGATGTAATCGCCGTAGTCTATCCCGTCATGCCTCAGGGTGTGGCAGAATCCCCAGAGCTTGCCGACGATGTCGGTCACGTACTGTTTACCTCCCTAGAATGCCCACAAGAGCAATAAAGAATAAGTTCATATATTATGCAAGGATTTAAGTTGCCCCTTTTCCATATTTAGCTCGTCTCTCTCTTAGGTCAAAACCAATCCTCTTCCTTGGCTTTTCAGGTGGGGACATTAATGCCCGAATCGCATCAAAGACAATCTTGAATTGCTTATCATACTTCTTCTCTAGGGCAGTCAGCTTGCGTTCAAGATCTGCATGAGATGAAACCATTTTTCTTAATTCAACAAATGCTCTCATGATCTCAATGTTCACTTCTATCGCGCTCTTACTTTTGAGAACCGATGACAACATAGCGATACCTTGTTCCGTAAAGGCCATAGGTAAATACTTTGAGTGTTCACCTCTCTTTAAGGTGCCAAATTGGTACCTTAAAGAATTATACTCTTCTTTGGTCAATTCAAACATAAAGTCCGGTGGAAAACGATCAATATTCCTCCGAACTGCTCGCTTCAGTTGTTTTGTTTCTACCCCATAAAGTTCCGCAAGATCCTGGTCTAACAAAACTTTTTCACTGCGAAGAAAAATAATTTTACTGACAATTGATTCAATGGGAACAAGTGTTGTCATGGTAGCTCCAAGACTCTATAAGTATTCACGAAACCCTACTAAGCGCTTCAGCCAAAAAAATGGTTACTATTTGCCGCCACCTCAAATTCTTGCTCAGCTGAAAGCTGAATAACCCCCTTTTTTCACTATTGCAGGGATCAAATCGGCATCTCCAATTTTAAAATCCTTCGTTTAGAAAAATGTAATATGTTGTCAATCCTGTTAATCCTGTTAAAAACTCAAGCTGCAACGGCGGCATTGATCTCATGGATGAGTGTATCAAGGTCCCCTTCAAACACTGTGTTGAGCTTGCCCCACGAAGTCCCCTCCTGGGAAAAGATGGGCATTGCATCGATATCCCCTTTTTCCATGAGCAGGTTTTGGGTGAGGTGCCTCTGGATCAGAGCAAGCCACTTCTCTTGTTCTTCGGTGAATACTCGGTCGGATTTGACCTTCATCATGGCCTTGGCGACCCGCTGCTCGGCGGTGAGCAGTTCGCTCCCCGTGGCTGCATGCCGTATGATGGAAATGATGTCCGCCAGTTCCGTATAGTACGCACGGCGCAGGTTCTTCTCGCTGAATTTGTCTACGAGGGTATCGGGATTTATCTTCAGGGCATTTTTCAAGGCCGCAAGTTGCCTGGTATCGAAATCCCTGGGTCTATTCAAAAGGATCTCCAGTGCCTCGATGTGCGCCGGGTTGTCTCTGACGAATCTCTCGAATTCCTGAAGGTAGTCATCCGGTCCGAGTTCTCTCCCGTCCTTGGCCCTGAAAACAATCCGTGAGCTTACATAATCCTCTGCCCCGTCGGCCCTGATGAATTTTTTCTTTGGCTGAGGGTACTTCTCACACAAATCCAGAAAGGCCTCGCTCTGCAAGATCCCCATGGTCTGCTCCCAGTGCTGCTCGAGCCTCTGGTGAATGGTTTGAGCAAATTCGGCAATGTCGCAATCCAGGATATATCTGAACTGGTTTCTCCCCTCCTGGGTTATCTGTTTGGCTATCCGGTGAAGCCGTTTTGATAAAACCCGGATATGGTAAGCCCGGTCCTCATTATCGGCGATGGCCCGGACGATGTCACGGATGGTTTTAACGGCCTTGAGGGGAGCTTCAGCGGTAATGCCGGTGATCTTGCGGAAATACTCAAGAAGGGTGCCGTTGAAACAATCGAACACGGTAAAATGGGTCTTGTGGATCTCCGGGCAGAGCCGCGTACCCCGGCCCATCATCTGCTCGAAGAGGATCCTCGATTTCACGGGCCGCAGGAACACGATATTCTCGATCTTCGGCACATCCACACCGGTAGAGAGCATATCCACGGTAACCACCACCCCCGGGTTCTTCCGGTTTCTGAATTCCCTGATCCGCTGAAGCGGCCGGTCCACGTTTCGATTTCCGGTGATCTTCTGGACAAAATCTTCTCCTCTGTTGAACTCCTCTCTCAAGATCTGCACGAGCTGATCGCAATGAGAAATATGAGAGATATCATTCTGGGCAAAAATGAGGGTTTTCGGGAAATGACCCGCCTGTTCTTCCTGGTCCAGGAGGTAGTTTTTGATCTCTTGAACGATCTTCCTGTTCCGGTCGGGGGCGGACCAGTCGATCTCCGTGGTAGGGGCTGGAAGCTCCCGCTCGTCTTCCAGGTCCTCAAAGCTGAGCTGACCGGTGCGGGTATCGATCAGCCCGACCTCCTCGCCTTCTTCAAGAAAGACCCCGTTGACGGTGATATCCGATGCGAGGGCAACGGCGTCATAGTCGACGAGAAAGCCCTCACGCACGGCCCGCTCGTAATCATAGCGGAACACGATCTTCTTGAAAAAGGAGGTGGTATGCGCGGCAGGCGTTGCGGTAAGGCCGATCTTGATCCCGTCGAAATGGGTAAGCACCTCGCGCCACTTGCTCTCCTCCTGGGCCGTATACCCCCGGTGGCATTCATCGGCAATGATCACATCGAATGCATGGATGGGGATGTCCAGTTTCGGGGCGTCGGCATCGTCATCCTGATCCCCTGATGAGGAGCGAAACATCCCTTCATAACCGAACAGGTTGATCCGCATACGCTGGATGGTAGAGACATACACGAAGGCATCCCTGGCGCTGGGATTGGTGAGATATTCCGAGGGCATCTGTTTGAAATCAAACCTGGTATCCTCGTCCAGGTCCTCCGTCTGGATCTTCTGGCTGTAAACCTCATAGATTTTATCGAACTTACGGCCCGGCTCCGCCTCAAAGCTTGCCATAGTGGTGACTGCCTGGGCTGCTAAGGCCCTCCGATCCACGAGAAACAGGATACGCTTGGCAAAACCGGACCTCATGAGCCGATAGATGAGATTGACCATGGTAAAGGTCTTTCCCGTTCCTGTGGCCATGGCTACGAGCATATCCCGGTAGCCGTCCAAAAGGGCTGTTTCAATGGCATCGACGGCCTCGACCTGAAAAGGCCAAAGGCTCGTATCGGGTATCGGATGCTCCAAGAGCCACTTCCTGGGGGCCAATGCGTCCTTTGCCAGCATCTCCTCAAGCGCCTTGGGGCTGTGAAAGGCGGCTACCTGCCGTGAGAGATTGCGGGGATTTCTTACATCTTGAAACCAGGTGGTTATGCCGTTGGTGGAATAGACAAAGGGTATCTGGTACTCGCCATAGGAACCGACGGAGCAATCCCCGGCTGGAAAGCCCCGGGCGTATCGCTTTGCCTGTTGAAGGACGTTTTGCGGACCTATTGCTACTTTTTTCCCTTCGACACAGGCCAGGGCTTTACCTCCACGAAATAATAGGTAATCGGCAGGGCCTCGTTCAGTGGGGTATTCCTCAACAGAGCCGTGAATGTAGCGACTGTTCTCCTGAAACGGCATAATAGGGCCCCATCCCGCCTTTTCAAGGGCCTTATCTATGAATCTCTTTCGGGTCTCAGCCTCACTGATAGTGGCATCTTCCATGGAAGCTCCCTGGTCTTGCGGGATTATAGCATCCTTTCATCCACCATGCTCAGCAGAGTTCCTTTTGCCAGGATGATGTGATCGAGGACACGAATGCCGAGCGTATCGGCAGCCGCCTTGAGTTCTTTTGTTATAGTTTTATCGTCTTGGCTGGGTGTCGGATCTCCGCTCGGATGGTTATGCACTAGAATGACGGCAGATGCCGATTCCCGAATTGCAGGCCTGAATACCTCACGGGGGTGCGCTAAGCTCCGGTTCGATAGGCCGACGGTGATCTGTTCCGCCTTGATGACATGATGCTTTTCATCCAACAACACCACATGGAATTCCTCCCGGCTCGCTTCATGCGCCAGCCTTGCAAAATGCTCCTTGCAGAAAGCAAGGGCATCGGCTGTGTTGGTGATTGTATACCTTGGCGCTGCATCAATTGTTTGCTGGTTGGCCAAGCGTTTGCCCAGTTCAAGGGCAGCCATAATCTGGCAATAGGCGGTCTCTCCGATGGCTTTGCTGATCTGTTTCAACTCGCCTCTTGCTTTGAGAGAAAGCTTGTGAAGATTGTCTCCGAAGAGTGTCGCTAGTTTTTCGGCTGCCTGCGTGGCAGACTCTCCATGGAGACCCGCCCGGATGAGGATTGCCAAGAGCTCGGAGGTTTTAAGCTCTTGAGGTCCCAGGCGAAGGAGACGTTCCCGTGGACGATCTATAGATGGGGCCCGCTTAACGGTAAGGGTAAAAACCCGTCGATCGATCCAGCGCCCCGGATTAAATTCTCCTTTTTTCTCAGACCATGTATAGGATGGCTTTGACTTTAGACCCGTTTCGGTCAAATACCCATCACGTGCTAACTCACTGATCACTCGGCCTACAAAGACCTTTTTTTCGTCTTTACGTTCGGCATAGATATCAGACTTGCAGAAAGTATCCTTATTCAACAGGGCAGTAAGTACCGATTGGTACCGAGTGAATCGTTGTCCGTCGGAGAGGTTTTTCATGATTTATGGCTAGATCGCAATATTATGCGTGACAGTGTTGACTGTGTTGAATAAGTCAAAAAACTCCATGCTATCGGGTGGTTCACCGTTCTGGGTTCCCGGTTCAAGGTTATTAGGATGCTGAAAGCTTATATCTGATGGCTGATCGCACATAGCTGATAGCCCGGTTGACTCTTCTTTGGGTATCGTGGGAAATGAAATCATTTTTTTAATACTCGCATAGGGAGGAAAAGGCAAGGGGGAAAAGTATCCAGGGGTCAGGGGTCAGGGAGCAGGGATCGGGGGGCAGGGAAGCAAGAGCGCTGGTACGCTGATGAGCTATTGAGCTGATGGCGGTAACAACTGAAGGTTTAAAGAGAAAAGCTTATAGAAAGACGAAGGAGGGGACTGGGATTTAGGAGGATGGAGGGTGTGAAACGGGGAATCCGCCATAAACACGGCGGACAAGCCGGGCAACCATGGCTCATGGCAAGATAGGGTTCAATCGTCAGCGTTTGTGCTTGTAGGCTACCTCGTTTTCTGCTACGGCGTGCTTCATCGGGCGCTTATCCCGATGAATCTGAACCCGAACTGATGCGCCGAGCGCTTCGGCAACACGGCGTATCATGCTCAAGGAATGTCCCTCATAACCAGGAGACTCCAGGCGGCTGATCTGCTGCTGAGAGGTTCCCACCCGGTCAGCAAGGTCTTTTTGAGACAACC
>CAYPNL010000388.1:0-3082 GCA_964412045.1 uncultured Desulfobacteraceae bacterium | reverse complement strand
TGCCAATAAGGGGGCTGCCGAGGCAGGGGGCAAATCGGTCGGGCTGCACATCCATCTTCCCAAAGAGCAAAAACCCAATAAATACGCCAATGTCCGGGTGGATTTCAAATATTTTTTCATCAGAAAGGTCATGTTCGTGAAGTATGCGGTTGCCTACATCATCATGCCCGGCGGCTTCGGGACCCTCGATGAGCTCTTTGAGGCACTCACCCTGATACAGACCAAGAGGATAAAATCCTTTCCCGTTATCCTTATAGATTCCAGGTACTGGAAAGGCTTGATTGATTGGATCCGGGAAACCTTGCTCAAGGAGCACTCGATAGATGAATCCGACCTGGAGCTCATGAGCATGGTGGAAACCCCTGAAGATGCCGTCCGCATTATCAAACGGAGGGTGATCGTCTGATTTCATCCTTCATTACATGGTTCAAGGTTCAAGGTTTGAGGGAATTTAAACCGGGAACGGTGAATAATGGGTCGCTCAAATCAGGTTTATGGACAAATGAATAATAAACGATACTTTGAGATACTCGAGCTTGCACCCGATGCCTCCATGGATGCCCTCAATCAGGCCTATAGAGACCTGGTCAACATCTGGCATCCCGACCGTTTTACCGCCAATCCTCGGCTTCAAAAAAAGGCTGAGGAAAAATTAAAGGAATTGAATCAGGCATATGAAGCGCTGAAACCTGTCCTGTCTTCCGAATCAGGGCTGGGTAAGAATGCACAGGCACGATTTCATGGAAGTGCGCAGGAGAAACCAGGGGCTGAACACGGGCCACGGGAAGCGGGCAATCAGGCCGGAGCCAAGACCGATACTGAAGCGGTTGTTGAGGCAGGAACTGCGACGGTGCTAGGACTATGGTCCTATCTTTCCACGAGGCTTCGCCGTCTCGTAGCAGAGCAGGTTCAGGCCTTTAAGGAAGGAGCACAGATCGGTCCGCGGGGAGGAGGCTTGGGCCAGGGGAGAGGAAAGGGAAAAGGCAGAGGCGGCAGTCAGGGAAGGAGACAGTTTCGGGGAGGCGGCAGGAGAAGCGGCGGTACAAGAGGCGGGATGGGCGGCCGGTCTTCCTAACTTTTTCAAAACCCTTCCTTCAATTCGAGACCACTACTCACTACTCCACCGCTCCATTTCTCCATTACTCCCTGGCCCAGACCTGGTTATAGAGGATTGGGTTTAGCGCCAAGGATGCTATCATTTTTGCGAAATAGTATCATGTTGCCCTGTCGTCGCACCAGGGCAGGCCATTGCTCCAACAACCCCGGCATCTGATGACAAACGTTTTGCCAGGGGGCCTAATCCACGAGGATAACCGACACACCCTTTGCGAGGCTGACGATTTTCTGGGCCACGCTGCCGAAGATAAATTCCTCAACTTTTGAGTGCCCCTTTTTTCCCACGATGATGGTGTCATACCCTTTCTTGGCCTCGTTCATGATGTCCCTGACAACACCTTTGTCCTTTGTACGGGCTATCGTCGTGATGTTTTTCTCATCAAACCCCGCTTTTTGAAGCACTTGCCTGGCCTTATCCAAGGCCTCCTCGACCAGTTCTTTGTTTTCATCCTCAATCGCGCAAAAGGAAGCTTGTCTCTCCTGGAAATAAGGGATAAGGCTGGGGCTGTTCATATCGCATATGGCAGCCGTATCTGGAATGATGGAGAGCAGCGTGATCTTATGATCGTTCGAGAAAGACGATGCAATGTATCCAACCGACCTCATGGCATTTTCGCTATCATCGAATGCTACTAATATCTTCTGTCCCACGGTTCACCTCCTATTAATTATAGTATTTCATGCATACGCTAGCGTTTTAAAATCCCTCCCAACCTCCCTTTAGAAAAGGGAGGAGAAGAATTCCCCCTTTAATAAAGGCGGTAAGGGGGATTTTTTCAAGGAATTATAGGTAAACAAAATTTTCAGAATACGTCACCGTATTTACGAATATGTGTACTAAGGTGATACATCATCCTTTCCCATTGATCGTATCCCTCAGCACCCCCGAACACCGAAAGGTAACCACCCTCCTGGCATCCAGCATGAGTTCCCTCCCGGTCTGTGGGTTGCGGCCTTTCCGCCGCTTTTTCTCCGTTACGCTGAACTTCCCAAAGCCGGTGATAAGGATATCCTCGCCCTTTTCGAGGGTGAGCTTCATGATCTCTATGAGGGTATCGACCAGGTTTACGGATTGTGCCTTGGTAAGCTTGGTGCTGTTGTAAAGCGAATCGATAATATTTGCCTTGGTGAGGGTCATTGAGATCTCCTGTTTTTGTAGTGAGGATAATTCTGAATAGCGATTTTGTCAAGAACCTATATAAGTTACAAAAGATACAAGATGGATGTATTAACTTCGGTCTCTTTACAGGGGTTACGCATTTCCCACTTTGCATCGGCCGCGAGGATTATATCGAGGTTCCTTCCAACTACCCCTTTTTACTCCCATTGTGGAGCCTTATTGGAACATCCTTGACTGCTTATCTGATTTCAGGATACTTTGTATAGGCCATGAGATATGTACATTTGTTCATTATCTGCCCCGGAAGAGGTCTTCTGGTTGTCTATGAAACAGCAGAAAGACCATCTCCAGAGGCAGCCTTCCACCTTTTGCCGTCGGCACAGCGGAGAGATTCGAACCTGTAATGCCGAGCCTAAAGGTATTTGTGAGTTTTCATATCGAGTGTGTTTTATCCGAAAAGAAGAAAGGAAGAGAACCGCCGCATAAGGTTAACGCTTACACTTCTTTTTATTGTATACACAATGACATAGAAGAAGGGAGTTCACAATGGTTGAAATACTTGCTCTTTATGGCAGTCCCCGTCGGAAGGGCAACACGGCTTTATTGCTAAAGAAGGCCGTTGAGGGGGCGGTTGAGGCTGGAGCAGAAGTAGAGGAGGTAGTGCTCAGGGATCTGGAGATATCCCCGTGCCTGGAGATCTATGCCTGCAAGAAGGATGGCAGGTGCGTGATTCAAGACGATTTCCAGGCTGTATGCGACAAGGCCTTGGCATGTCAAGGCCTGATGCTCGCATCCCCCATATTCTTTTACGCGGTGAGCGCTCACACCAAGGCGCTCATGGAACGG
>CAYPNL010000387.1:0-5262 GCA_964412045.1 uncultured Desulfobacteraceae bacterium | reverse complement strand
TTTCCTCTCTTGCCACTCTTGCTTTGAGCTTTCAGCTTTCAGCTTTCTTCCTTCATTCCTATCAGCTGTGAGCTATGAGCTTTTTTGCTATGAGCTACTATAGCTTTCCGCTCTTTCGCTTTCACCTTTCACCTTTCAGCTCTCTCGCTTTCACCTTTCACCTTTCAGCTATATAGCTATGAGCTACAAAAGGAGTAATACATGAATATCACCGTAGTTGGCACCGGCTATGTAGGGTTGGTATCCGGCGCGGGTTTGGCGGATTTCGGCAGCCACGTCATGTGCGTGGATAAAGATGCCGAGCGAATTGATATGCTCAATAAGGGAGAGATACCTTTTTACGAGCCGGGCCTGGAAGAGCTGGTTTCTCGAAATGTGAAGAATGGCAGGCTCTTTTTTACCAGCGATCTCAAAATGGCGGTTGCTCGTTCCCTTGTTGTTTTTATCACTGTTGGCACTCCTGATGGGGGCAGCGGTCAGCCTGATCTGACTCAGCTCCAAGACGTGGCCGGGGAGCTTGGAGGCGTTATCGACGATTACAAGGTGATCGTGATCAAAAGTACGGTACCAGTCGGCACGAACCGCCGCATCAAAGAGATGATCCAGGCAGATCTAAAGAAGGGAGTCAATGTGGATATCGTCTCAAATCCCGAATTCTTACGCGAGGGGGCTGCCATTGAGGACTTTATGAGGCCCAACAGGGTTGTGCTTGGTTCTGACAGTCAAAAGGCCTTGGCGATTGTCAAGGATATCTATAGATCCCTCTATCTCATAGAAACCCCCTTTGTGATATCGAATCTTGAGACTGCTGAGATCATCAAGTATGCATCGAACGCCTTTTTGGCTACAAAGATATCGTTCATAAATGAGGTTGCCAATATCTGTGAGAAGGTCGGCGCTGATGTGCACCAGGTAGCAAAGGCGATGGGATTAGACAAGAGGATAGGCCCCAAGTTCTTGCACCCTGGACCTGGGTATGGGGGCTCCTGTTTTCCCAAGGATACCCTTGCATTTGCCCATCTGGGAAAAACAGTAGGATCGCCGGTTAGCATCGTTGAGGCAGTGATCGAGGTAAATAGGACACAGCGATTACGGATGATCAGAAAGGCGGAAGAACTCCTGGGCTCCTTGCGCGGAAAGACGATCGGGATCCTGGGGTTGACCTTTAAACCGAACACAAGCGATGTTCGGGAATCCCCGGCAATAGATATCGTGAATATATTTTTGAGCAGGGGAACCACGGTAAAGGCATATGACCCTGAAGGCATGGAAGAATTTAAAAAAGTAATCGGAGATGCAGGAATCTCATACTGCACCACGCCCTATGAGGCAGCGCAAGGGGCAGAGGCGCTGGTATTGGTCACCGAGTGGAATGAGTTCAGGAACCTTGAGCTGAAAAAAATCAGATCACTCCTTGCAAAACCGGTGATCTTGGATTTGAGAAATATTTACGATCCTGGAACAATGGCCGGATTGGGCTTCACCTATAGGGGAGTGGGAAGAGGCGGCACAACCGCCTCTTCAGCTCATAGCTTAAAGCGGGAAAGCGGGAAAGCTGATAGCTGAAAGCTCAAAGCTCATAGCTCATAGCTCATAGCTCAAAGCGGGAAAGCTCAAAGCGGGAAAGCGCGTGTTCGTGGAGAAACCCCTTGCCATTACCGAGGAAGAAGGTCGAAAAGGCAGTATGCAGGGCATGCAAGAGGAGCTATACGAAACAAGGACCTGAGAAGATACGAGAAGAAAGAGAGGAGACAGATAATGAACGTGCCGCTGCTGGATCTTACGGCCCAGTACCGAACGATTAAAGAGGAGGTACGCGAGGCCCTTGAAGAGGTTTTCGAAGAGCAACAGTTCATCCTTGGCCCCAAGGTAGCTGATCTTGAGGAAAAGATAGCCGCCTACTCAGGCAGCACCTACGGCATAGGGGTTAGTTCCGGATCTGATGCCCTGCTGATCTGCCTTATGGCAGAGGAGATCGGCCCGGGAGATGAGGTGATCACCACGCCGTACTCTTTTTTTGCTACAGCCGGTGTCATCTCTCGGCTGGGGGCACGGCCGGTATTCGTGGATATTGAACCTGATAGCTATAATATAGATCCTAATCTGATCGAGGATAAGATTACGCCCAAAACGAGGGCTATCATCCCCGTCCATCTCTACGGGCAGTGTGCCGATATGGACCGCATCCTGGAGATTGCGCGAAAAAGAGAGTTAATAGTCATCGAGGATGCGGCCCAGGCCATAGGCGCAGAGTATGCCTCAAAGATCCCCACGCCGTCACAGGTTCACAGGGCCGGATCCATGGGAGAGTACGGGTGTTTTTCCTTTTTCCCTACCAAAAACCTCGGCGGGTTTGGAGATGGGGGTATGGTGGTAACCAATGATCCTGAGCGGGCAGAAAGGCTGAAGATCCTCCGGGTTCATGGATCGAAGCCCAAATACTATCATGCCCTTGTGGGCGGCAATTTCAGGCTTCATGCCCTTCAGGCGGCAGTCTTATCGGTAAAGCTTCCGCATCTTGATGCCTGGACAGCAAAGAGACAGGAGAATGCAGCACGGTATGATAGGGCACTGCAATCAACCGGCCTTGTGGATAAAGGCCTTATCAGGACTCCCAAGCCCATATGGAGAGATGCTGTTTCGAACCCCGGACCGCAATCCCCCACTGCCCATTATCATATCTATCACCAGTATGTGATCGCTACTCCCCGTCGAGATGAACTCAAGGCGTATCTCCTTAATAAGGGCATCGGCACAGAGATTTACTACCCGCTCCCCTTGCACCTTCAAGCGTGCTTTCAAGATCTCGGGTATAAACAGGGCGCCTATCCCATGGCAGAAGAGGCGGCAAGGACGAGCCTGGCCCTGCCGGTTTACCCGGAGCTGAGCCGTGATCAGCAGGAGTACGTCGTGAATTCCATTCGTGAATTTTTTCAATGATCTTTCAGCAACACGTGACCGGAGACCATGATCTATTGACCAGCATTGAGATGGTCAAGGAGTGTTATGGTAGTAAAGTCGTTGCTTCAAGAATCGACTTCGTGTATATAGACAGGTGGAGATAATGCAGCCAGGAACTGATGCCACGAAAAGACAGGTTGCTTTTACATTGCGATTTGATCCCATGGTTTACGAGCGGCTCAAGGCGGTTTCGGAGCTGGGGGCAGGGCTGAACGATGCCTGAAGAACTGCGCCGAGGGGATCTCTGGTAGTACAGGACTAATCATCGTATAGAAACCAGTAACAAAATCGTATTGAGTAAGCATAGGGAGCATGAGTAGACTACTAGACAGGCTATTTTCCGCTGCATGGCAGTATAAAAAACCGCTAGGTATCAGTATAGACATTATCCTCGTTCTCCTCTCCCTGTATGCCGCCTATCTGATTCGATTAGGTTCAATGGAAGCAATAGGAGCGCGGTATCTCTACCAAATCCTCGTCATTGCATTGATGATTGTTCCGGTTAAGATCGTGGTATTCTGGATCTTTCGTCTCTATCATATTTCCTTCCGGTATATCTCGCTTGATGAGGCTTTGGCTATCCTCAAGGCCGCTGCCTTGGCCTCCTTGGTGATTGGCGTGATTACCCTTCTTTTTCGGGATCGAGAAATCTTTTCGGGCTTTCCCAGATCCGTTATCTTTATCGACTTTTTCCTCACCTTCTTTTTCATTACCGGTATTCGGACACTGTTCCGGCTCTACTATTCGGGCCCCTATAGAAAAAGAGGCCTCAAGACACTTATTGTAGGGGCCGGCTCTGCCGGAGAACAGCTGGTGAGAGATATGCTGCGGTCCAAAAAATGCAGGTCTTTGGTGATTGGCTTCATTGATGATAATCCTCGTAAAAAGAATACCCTCATTCATGGTATCAAGGTATTGGGAAGAAGGGAGCATATACCACGACTGGTCAAAGACCTGGATGTGAAAGAGATCATTATTGCGATCCCCTCTGCCAGCTCAAAAGAGATCAGGGCAATCATGGCATATGTGAGGAAAACCACCGTACGGGATGTGAAGGTGCTGCCGGAGATCTCTGATCTCATGGACGGAAAGGTAACCTTACGGGATATACGGGATATCTCGATTGAGGATCTCCTGGGCCGTGAGCCGGTAGCGATCGATATGAGACAGATTTCTTCCTCTATCAGGGATAAAACCATATTGGTAACGGGAGCCGGGGGTTCAATCGGTTCTGAGCTATGCCGGCAGATTGTAAAGTTGAATCCTGCAAAGGTGATCATGCTGGATATGGGAGAAACAGAGCTTTTCAACATACAGAGAGAGATCAAGGAAGACCATCCCGGCATTCCCATGCTTCCCCTTGTGGGGGATATCCGGGATGAGGAAAAGATAAAGGCGGTCTTTCAGGAAAACAGCATTGATATGGTATTTCATGCAGCAGCCTATAAACATGTGCCCTTAATGGAGGCAAATCCGAGGGAGGCCATCGTAAATAACATCTATGGAACCATGGTGGTAGCGAAGAGCGCATCGGAGTTTGGGGTAAAGAGGTTCGTTAATATTTCTACCGATAAGGCGGTGAGTCCCACGAGCGTGATGGGGGCAACCAAGAGGGTGGCAGAGAATGTAGTCTCAGGATTAACGAACCATGAAACCTCCTATATCTCGGTTCGATTCGGCAATGTCCTCGGCAGTAGAGGCAGTGTGGTGCCGATCTTTCAGGAACAGATCAAGAAGGGCGGGCCTCTTACCATCACCGATCAAGAGATGAAGCGGTATTTTATGACCATCCCGGAGTCAGTTCAGTTGGTGATGCAGGCAGGGGCTATGGGCAATGGCAACGATGTGTTTGTGCTGGATATGGGGGAGCCTATCTCTATTATTCAGGTTGCAGAGGAATTAATCAGGCTATCAGGCTTTGAGCCGGATAAAGACATCCCCATAGTGATCTCAGGAAAAAGACCGGGCGAGAAGCTTTTTGAGGAACTGCTCACTGCTGAGGAGGGCACATCCGCAACACACCACGAAAAAATCTTTTCTGCGAAAAAGAGTCAAAAAATAGATAAAAACTATCTTAAAAAGGTTGATAGACTGATATCCGTGGCCCGTGCTAATCACGATACCGAAATGATCTTCTCCATGTTAAAGGAGCTGGTCCCGACCTATGAGCGTTCAAAGCCCGGGAGGAAGAGCAAGCCGTAACCCGGCTGCATTGTTCTTCGCTATAGGTTCTCCGCTATTTGTCTCTTGATTCCTGCCGGTTTATTCCATTGATTATTGTATTCACATGATATATAGAAT
>CAYPNL010000386.1:0-3622 GCA_964412045.1 uncultured Desulfobacteraceae bacterium | reverse complement strand
CAGACTAGGAAAGGGTTTGGCCGTTCCGGCTAAATCCTTTTTTTGGATTGCTTGACTTTTCTCAGGAAGATGAGATTATATGAATTGTGCTCACGGCATGGGGAGGATATGATGGACACACAAGAGCCCTCGAAACCAAGACCGCCGATTCACTATCTTAGTTGTATTTTGACCATTATCCTCGACTGGATTTGGTTCCTGGCTGAACTCATACAACCATTCTCGATGGAGAGTGTGTCGAGAATACTGGTAATCATCGCGGGTGTTTTCATCACCTGTTTTCTCGCCGTCGCAGCCGTACAGCGGTATTCGGCCCGCGATGGGTGGAAAAGTTCGCTCTTGAAAGGAGCTATCATGGGGCTTGCTGCGTGCGTTCCCTATCCCGTGGTGGGAACCTTTGTGGGGGTCGTGTTGCTGGCTACGGCCCGCATCTACTGGAAGACACCCAGCGAGGACGAGGAAAGCGAGTAACCGCAGTCCCTGGTGAAGGAGGAGGCGGACGCATTCATCAGGGCATACGGTTCAGCCAACCCGTGACAACGTATCGGAAGCCCAAGGACCCGACCCGAGCATAGTTACCACGATAGGCTCTTGCCCATCAATTTCCCATAGAGCTTGGGCGTGAGAAATGCCTGCCTGTGGATCTCATCATCATAGTACCGGGTGTCTATCTCGAAGGGCCGCAGCACTGTGCGGGGGTCCGGTGATTTTGAACCGATGGCAAAGGCCCACCAGTTGCCCGGGTATGTGGCAATGGGAGCGGTGTAGAGATCAACGACCGGAAATGCCCTTTTCAGTATCTGCTGCACCTCCACGACAATATCGAGATGAAAGTGTAGGGACTCCGAGTGGGTCACGAACAGGCCGTCTTTCCGTAATGCCCTTTGAACGGATTGGAAGAAATCCTCGGTAAACAGGGATCGGGCTATGCCGATAATGTCGGTGGAATCAACGATGATCACATCGATGCTCTCGGCATGCTCCTTCATAAAATCGGCCCCGTCCATCACCTTGAGATCGACCCTTGGATCATCAATCCCGGAGGATACTGAGGGGAAGAATATTCTTGAGGTCTTAACGACCTCCTCGTCAATCTCTACGAAGTAAATCTTCTCAACCGTCCTGTGCTTCAACACCTCCCGCACTACGCCTCCATCGCCCCCTCCAATCACGGCAACTCTTTTGGGCTCAGGATGAGCATGCATGGCGACGTGCGTAAGCATCTCATGGTAGAGGAACTCGTCCTTTTCCGTGAGCTGCACTATGCCGTCAAGAATGAGCATCTTCCCGAAATAGGCGTTCTCGATAACCATGATCTCCTGAAACTTGCTTTTGGCCTTGTAGAGAATGCCCTCTACCGTGTAGATATGCTCAACAGGGGAGTACGGTTCATTTTCAAAGAATCTCACCATGGCTTCACCACTCCTTTATACTTATATCAGGATACTTCTGGGTATCGCAAATCCATTGAACTCGGATGCATAGGATACTGTATAGGCGCCGGTTGACAAGATGAGAATGAGTGCTCCGATGTCGGGATCCGGAAGCGCCACATTTTGGTCTATGACATCGAAGCTATCGCAGCTCGGCCCTGCTATGGTCCACCTTTGTTCAGTGCCTTCAGGTGCCTCGAGGATATAGGTGTACCGGATACCGCCAAGGCTCTCCATCAGGCCGTTAAAAACCCCCACATCGAGGTAGAGCCAGCCTTCGTCATGTCTCCTCGCCTTCCCTATCACCGAGCTTACCAGAATGCCCGCATCTCCTATCACGGCCCTGCCCGGCTCCAGGTATATCTTTGTATCTGCAGGGAACTTCTCAGCAATAAGCCGTGCTATAGTTCTCTCGAGGGTGTCGATGCTGGTGACCACCTTTGTGTAGTTTATCGGATAACCTCCGCCGATATTGAGCAGGCTCAGCCGTATTCCTTTGCGCTCCGCCTTTTCCCACAGAATTTTCGCCTTATCGATTGCAATATTCCAGTTATAGGGATTCCGGCACTGGGATCCCACGTGAAAGGTGATCCCAACGGGATGAAGCCCTTTTGCTTCGGTGCAGGATAAAAGCTCCAGGGCATCATCTATCTCAAGACCGAACTTCTTACTGAGAGGCCATTCACTGCCTTCATTGGGCACTGATAGCCTCACATATACCTGAGACCCCGGGGCATAGCGTGCGAGCTTGTCTAACTCCTCAAAAGAATCAAAGGCAAAATAGCTCACGCCATACTCCGCCGCCATCTTGAGAAACGGAATGGATTTTACGGGGTTGCTCGAGATAATCCTCGAGGGTTCAACCCCTAACGATGCAAGTATCGTGAGCTCTCCTCCGGATGCTATCTCGAATCCCACATGTTCCTTGTTCACGAGATTGGCAATCGCGGCATCAGGGTTTGCTTTAAGGGCGTAACATACGGTGGAGTTTGGAATATTGTTCCCAATCTTTGAGATGTTCTGCCTGATCTTGTCGGCATCCATGAGCAGAAACGGGGTCTGAATCTCCTGTTTATCGATGTAGGTCAATGCCTTAAGGAGGATGGCCTTCGATATAATTTCGGCATGGTATTTTTGTATCCTGAAGTTTCTAAGCATACGAGCCTCAACGGATAACATAGTTTCAAGATTTCATTGGCCAATAATACATGAATGAGTATTTCTCACAATACATTTTTGATGCCCGTCCATTTAGGACTTGACCTCTTGAGATATCGTGGTATAGCTGTTGGTCAATCATGATACACGCGACATGATCTATCCGCCAGGCATATGGAAAATTGCACTGAAATGAAGATTACGAGATTCCAGATAGTACTGCTTATCGCTGCCATCCTTTTAGGAGCGTCTCTTACCGCACGAGCCGATTCGGATCGGCTTATCATTGAAACCTTCTCCCAGGGTGTTGATGAAAAGGGCGTGCCGATCGGCTGGGACCTGAAGGAAAATGAGGGCATCCCACAGATCTCCGTGGTCACGGAGAACAACCATCACGTATTGCATCTCGTGAGCGACAAGGCCTCCTTCGGGATAGCAAAGGAGATAGAGATAGATCTCAAGCAGTACCCGTTCATTCACTTCGGATGGAAAGCGGTTGAGCTGCCCAAGGGTGGGGATTTTCGTGAGAAGCAGACCGACGATCAGGCAGGACAGCTCTATGTTGTCTTCGGAACATTCAAGCTTACCGCTAAGATAGTCGGGTATCTATGGGAAAACGGGGCTCCCAGGTTCACAACCGGTGTGAGCCCTGCCTGGAGTAAGACACGTTTGATCGTGCTCCAAAGCGGATCTGAAAATATCGGGAAATGGATGTGGGAGAAACGGAATGTCTATGATGACTACCAGGCCCTCTTCGGAAAAGAACCGCCCAAGGCAAATTTTATCTCCCTATTCATCAACTCACAGCATACGAAAAGCCGGACTGAGTGCTCTTACGGAGATATCTATTTCTCCAAAGAATAGGCTACGCGTAACACGTTAGCCCTTTGAAACTACCTGGTGAATGGGCATAGGGGTGTCTTTTCTTTTACCATGCCCTAAATGTAATGCACCGGCAGGCCCCAATACATCAGGGCACCGACCGCCATGGCATACCATAGTCAGGTCCGCGTTGCGCGTGTGCCCTGATG
>CAYPNL010000385.1:0-5863 GCA_964412045.1 uncultured Desulfobacteraceae bacterium | reverse complement strand
GTGCACCCCATGCAGGGAGGGGACCAAGAGGATGCTGGAGCTTCTCACCAAGATTACCGAAGGGCGGGGTGAGCTTGAGGATATCGCCACCCTGGAGGAACTTGCTGAGATGGTGAAGGACTCAGCACTATGTGGACTGGGGCAGACCGCTCCGAATCCGGTTCTCTCAACGTTACGGTACTTTCGAGAGGAGTACGAGGATCATATCCTGGAGCACCGCTGCAGGGCAGGCGTCTGCCCTGCGCTGGTGAAGACACAGTGCATCAATGCATGCCCTTTGGGCCAGGAGGTGCCGGGCTATATATCCTTAGTGGCAGAGGAACGATTCGAGGAGGCCATCCGGTTGATACGGCAGACAAATCCCATGCCCGGAGTACTTGGCAGGGTGTGCCACCATCCTTGTATGGGGGTGTGTGTAAGGGGCCAGACGGATGAGCCCGTCAATATCCCGAAGATAAAGCGGTTCGCCGCTGATATGGCTCGAGCTAAGGGTATTTCGGTAGACTTTCAGGCAGCGAAAGACAAGGAGGAGAAGGTTGCCGTTGTCGGAGGCGGCCCCAGTGGCCTGGCAGCGGCCTATCATCTCAGACTCATGGGATACAGGCCCACCATATTCGAGGAATTGCCGAAACTCGGCGGGATGCTCAGGTACGGGATCCCCGCATATCGTCTTCCCCGTGAGATCCTCGACGGCGAGATCGACGCCATCATCTCAACCGGCGTGGAGGTAAGGGCCGGGGTAAGGGTTGGCAAGGATGTCTCGATGGAGGAGCTAAGGGAGGGGTTTGATGCGGTCTTTATCGGGATCGGGGCACACAGAAGCCAGGCCATGGGGATCCCGGGGGAGGAAATGGAAGGGGTTTACGGAGGGGCGGAGTTCCTGCGCCGGATGGAACTCGGCAATGCCCCACCCGTTGGGAAAGCTGTTGCGGTGATCGGTGGCGGTAACGTGGCTATTGATGTGGCGAGAACATGCAGGAGGATGGGTGCTGCTGTTACCATCATCTATAGGCGGGAGCAAAAGGACATGCCTGCAGCGAGAGAAGAAGTGGAGGATGCCCTTGCCGAAGGTATCGAGCTTACAACCTTGATGATGCCAACGTCCATCTCAAAGACTGACGGAAGACTGAGGTTCGCCGCACAGAGGTGTGAGCCGGGGGAATTCGATAAGGACGGGAGAAGGAGACCGGTTCCGGTCCCCGGTGACGTGACAGAGGAACAGTACGATACGATATTCGCAGCTATAGGCCAGAGCTCTGATGTCGGTTTTGCCGAAGGGCTGGAATTACAGAGGGGCTGGATCTCCGTGGAAAGGCGTACACTCGCTACGAACCTCAAGGGTATGTATGCAGGAGGGGATGTCGTTACCGGACCTGCCATGGCAGTAGACGCCTTGGCAGCGGGGAAGCGAGCAGCATGTTCAATCGATAGAGAGCTCTCTGAGAGAACAGGGCGAAAGCCCTTTGTGGAAGACCATGAGAGAATTCCCATTACCATGAAAATTCCAGAGGAGATCATAGAGCAGGATATGGAACGGGCACCGGAAATCGCCCCTCAAGACAGGATAAGAGATTTTAGAGAGGTAGAGCAGGGTTTTGATATCGAGACCATGAAGCGTGAGTGCGCTCGGTGCCTGAGATGTGATGTAAAGATGGAGTGAGGTAAAGGCGATTGGCACAAGGCCTTATGCCCTATGCCTTGTGCCTGTGACCTTTGATCTTGAGATGAGAGCACACCCGAGAGAGGAAGAGGTATATGACATTTTCGAATACCCTTGAAGGGATGCACTACGAAGGGATGTGTATCAGGCCCCCGAGTGAGGCGAACAGCATCCTGCTCCAGGCCACCGTGGGATGCTCCCATAACAAATGCACCTTCTGCGGAACGTATAAGGGAAAAAGGTTCCGGATCAAGGACAACGATATTATCTTGGGCGATATCCTCTATGCCTCCCGGTATATGGAGCACCTTGACAGGCTTTTTATCATGGATGGCGATGCGCTGATTATCCCCTATCCCCGATTAAAGTGGATCCTGGAGATGGTACGGGAGCATCTGCCTCAGGTCAAGAGGGTCGGCGTGTACGCGAACAGCAAGGGCATCAGGATGAAGAGCGAGGATGAATTGCTCGGGCTGAGGGACCTCGGCCTGGGGATCGTCTACTACGGCGTAGAAACGGGCGACGATAAGACCTTGGAGGCAATTCGAAAGGGCGCGAATGCCCAGAGGCTGCTCGATATGGGGCTGAAGGTCAAGAAGGCGGGGATACAGCTCTCGGTGACGGTGCTTTTGGGCATAGCAGGCGCGGAGCGCTCCCTCATCCACGCAAAGGCTACCGGGGAGCTGCTCAGCTCCATGGACCCGGACTATGTGGGCGCCCTCACCTTGATGATCATACCCGGCACACCACTGGCGGATGATCTGGCAGCAGGCAGATTTCAGCTGCCCGATAATGAAGGAATGCTCCGTGAGTTACGGGAAATGATAGCCTCTACAAGCCTGAGCCGGGGATTTTTTTTCTCAAACCACGCATCTAATTATCTCCCTGTTAAGGTCAAGTATCCGCAGGGAAAAGAGCAGGCACTTCATCTCATCGATATGGCCCTTGAGGGGAAGGTGGGCCTCAGGCCGGAGTGGCTGAGGGCGCTCTAGATGGAAAGATCACGGGCAGAGCTCTGCTGTGCGGTCATCATGGCCGGCGGAAGCGGGACGAGGTTTTGGCCGAGGAGCAGAACGGATCGACCCAAACAGTTTTTGAATATCACAGGGGATGAGATACTCCTGAAAAAGGCAGTAGAGCTCATCAAGCCCATTACACCCCCCGAGCGGATAAAGATCGTGACCACCCGGACTCAGGCAGAAGCCGTTATGAGGATCGTGCCCGAAATCGCACGGCGGGATATCATAGCGGAGCCTTTTGGGCGAAATACCGCCCCTGCAATCGGGATATCAGCCCTCTACGTTGAGCAGGATCGTCCTGGTTCCGTGATGGTGATGCTCCCTGCGGATCACTACATCAAGGATCACGATATTTTTCGACAGACGATACTGGCAGCTGTGAGCAGGGCCTCGCAGGAGGATTGTATCGTGACGGTTGGAATCTTACCTAGGGCGCCTGAGACTGGGTATGGGTACATCCAGGCGGGCAAGCTGATCGATATAGAACCCGCGATCTATGCCGTGAAATCCTTTCATGAGAAGCCGAATCTTCAGAGGGCCCAGGATTTTCTAGAAAGAGGTCGTTTTTTCTGGAATAGCGGTATGTTTATTGCCAAGGCCTCTGTGATGCTGAAGGAGATAGGGGAGCACCTTCCTCGCACCTATGAGCTTCTCATGGAAATACGAGCATCGTTGGGAAGGGATGACGAACAAAGGGTGATTGGAGAGGTCTATGAAAGGATGGAGGCTATATCGGTCGATTACGGTGTGATAGAGAAATCGAGGAACGTGCTTATGGTTGAGGGGAACTTCGGCTGGGACGACGTGGGATGCTGGCCCTCAGCAGCGCAGTACTGGCACCTTGATGACAACAAAAACGCCCATATCGGGGAGATAGTCAATCTGGACTCCTCTGGATGTATCGTGCACAGCCCACAGAAGCCCGTAGCCCTGCTTGGGGTAGAGGACTTAATTGTTGTGGAGGAGGACGATGTCCTGCTGGTGTGTAAGAAGGAACGGTCTCAGGACGTGAGGAGGCTTGTGGAGATTCTCCGGGCCCGTGGCTATGACGACCTTCTCTAGGCTTCAAGGGATGTGGGTGCTCTCTTTCCTTTGAGATGCATGAGCGTAAAAACAGGACACATAATGAGCTAGGCGGTTGATATGAACCCTGAGATATACAGAGAATACGATATACGAGGTGTGATCGGTGAGGATATCGCGGAGGATGAGTTCATTACTATGGGCAGGGGCTTTGGCACCTACTTCAGAGGTTTGGGAAAAAGAAGGATCATCCTTGCAAGGGACTGCAGGCTGACTTCGCCTATGATCAGCGAGGAGGTCACGGAGGGCCTCATGTCTACGGGCTGTGATGTCCTGGACAGCGGTATTTGCCCTACGCCTACGTTCTACTTCGGTGTGCGGCACCTGGAGGCGGACGGAGGATTGATGATTACGGCCAGCCATAACCCTCCGCAGTACAACGGCTTTAAGATCTGTCGAGGGTATGACACCATTTACGGCGAGGAGATCCAAAGGGTACGGAAGATCATCGAGGGTACGGACTTTTATAAGGGAACGGGAACCTCGGCACCGGTGGAGATCATTGAGCCCTATGTCGAGAGGATCATGAGCGATATCGCGGTAACGCCCGGCATTACGGTGGCCTTTGACGCCGGGAATGGGACCGGGGGCCCCATAGGGGTGAGGATCCTGGAATCCCTCGGCTGTGATCTCCACCCCCTCTACTGTGAAATGGACGGCACCTTTCCCAACCATGAGCCGGACCCCACAGTGCTGGATAACATGAAGGACCTCATCCAGGAGGTAACGAGTCATAGCCTCATGCTCGGTATCGGGGTTGACGGAGATGCTGACAGGATTGGGGCGGTGGACAGTTCCGGTGACATCGTATTCGGGGATATGCTTTTGCTCCTGTTTGCCCGGGATGTCTTAGCGGCTTATCCTGGGGCGAGTGTTATCTCTGAGGTAAAATCTTCGGACAGGCTGTATAAGGACATTGAGGCCCACGGGGGGAAGGCCATCATGTGGAAGACGGGGCATTCCCTGATAAAGAACAAGATGAAGGAGACCAAGGCCGTTCTCGCGGGGGAGATGAGCGGGCATATGTTCTTTGCCGATCGCTATTATGGGTATGATGATGCCATTTATGCATCATGCAGGCTCCTGGAGATACTGTCCAAGACGGGCAAAGCGCTTTCAGAGCTCTTAGCCGATGTGCCTCAATCGCACACCACGCCCGAGATCAGGGTCGAGTGCCCTGATGCCGAGAAATTCCAACTCGTAGATCGGCTCAGAGAGGAGTTCAGGGCCCGGTATTCGATAATCGATGTGGATGGCGTGAGGATTGTATTCGAAGATGGGTGGGGGTTGGTGAGGGCCTCCAATACACAGCCCGCTCTGGTTTTGAGGTTTGAAGCCCGATCCAAGGGCAGGCTTGATGAGATTAGGACACTTGTTGAGGAAGCACTAGAGAGGTTGCGGTGAGGATCAGCCGGACTACACGGTGTAGCAGGTAAGCGGGATTGGCCTTATTGTTCACGGGTTAGATGAATTGTATGAGGTTAGGGTTTTATGCCGAGATCATCTAGTTTGGTCGAGAGGGTATTGCGATGAACGCCAAGGATATCAGCGGCCCGGCTTTTGTTGTAATCCACGCTCTCGAGGATGGAGGCAATATAGTGTCTCTCGAAGTTCTTGACCGCCTGTCGAAGTGGCAGATCCTTTATCTCGGTTCTAGTCACGGTAAGCAGGGGGATGTCCCTGAGATGGATAACTGGCCCTTTGCATAGAGTAGCCAGCCTTTGGACGAGATTTTCAAGCTCTCTCACGTTGCCGGGCCAGTCGTACTTCGTCAATACCTTCACAGCATCCGGCGAAAACCTTTGGAGAGGGTGATCCCCTTTGGAGAAAAGCCCGAGGAAATGGTTTAACAGGGATGGGATATCCCCTCTCCTCTCTCTGAGAGGAGGCAACATGATAGGAAAGACGTTCAGTCGATAAAAGAGGTCTCCCCGGAACTTTTCCTTGGCGATGAGTTCTTCTAGGTCCTTATTGGAGGCCGCGATAAAGCGTACATCGACCTTTATCACCTTTGTGCTCCCCAGCCTTTCAAATTCCCTTTCCTGAATAACCCTAAGGAGATTTCCTTGCATATTGATGTCAAGGGAGTCAATATCGTCAA
>CAYPNL010000384.1:0-2737 GCA_964412045.1 uncultured Desulfobacteraceae bacterium | reverse complement strand
AGCAACGTCATATACGCATCGATTCAGGGGCACAGGAGGCGACATTTACCTCAGATCCAGTCCTTCTCAGGCGAGTAATCGGCAACATGCTGAAAAACGCCCTCGAGGCCACGCAGCCGGATGAAACGGTCACGCTTGGCTGTGAACTGATGGATAAGGGAATTCAATTCTGGGTCCACAATCCAAACTTCATGCCCAGCGAGGTTCAGCTCCAGGTTTTTCAACGATCCTTTTCCACCAAGGGTGCAGGCAGAGGCCTGGGTACTTACAGCATCAAACTGCTTACCGAGCGCTATCTTAAGGGAAAGGTGTCATTTACCACCTCGCCGGAAACCGGCACTACATTTCAGGCATGGTATCCCATGGCTTTGGAGGAGAAACGCACTTGATTGCGGCTGCATTACTTTTTTATTCTATTAATGGGGATATGAATGGAGCAGAAAAGAAAGCTGAGAGCTGTAATTGCCGACGATGAGCGGCACATAAGGATGTTGTTAAAGGCGGTGTTAATCAAGATGAATTGCGAGATTATCGGGGAGGCCGTCAACGGCCAGGAGGCCGTTAATCTCTTTAAAAAAGAAAAGCCCGACATGCTGTTGCTGGATATCAATATGCCGGTGAAGACTGGAATCGAAGCCCTGCAAGAGGTTATTGTAGACAGTCCGGACGCTTTTGTGATTATCTTAAGCTCTGTGGCAGACCTTGAGAGCGTGAAACACTCTCTTGAATTGGGGGCGGCCAATTACATCCTCAAGGATACGCCTCTCGAGGAAATAAAGCGTATCATAAAGGAGACATGGGACGAGTTCAGACAGAAACAAAAGGGAGATAAAAGGGATGCCTGAGAAGTATGACCTTGCGCGAATGCTCGAGGAAATCGAAGTAGATAAAGGGGATACCGGCAAGAAAGACGGGCGCATATCGCAGGATGAGATCAAGAAGATGATTCAACAGAGGCAAAAAGAAGAGAAAGGAACAGGGAAGTGAAAACTGTTCGACAGTTCTTAGATCGCCTCGTCACCCAAGGGCTCATCAGCGAGGAGGATTCGCGACGACTGCCTGAGGAGAACAAGGGTGATACTTTCCTAATACTGGCCCATCTCATCAAAAACGGAGCTGTCCAACAGGCTGAACTTGGGAAGCTCTGGGGTGATTTCATCGGTTTTCCGTATGTAGATCTCAGCAAAACCCTCTTTCAGCATCAAATCGCTGAGATACTTCCCGATCGGTTCGCCCGCAAGTATACGATCATCCTCATGTATCAGTTCGGGGATGCGATAACTGCCGCGATGAAGGACCCCGGCAACGCCTTAGTGGTGGAGGAAGTCGAGAAGATTGCGAAGAGCCAGATCAGTCCGGTGTTTGCATTTCCCGAGGAGATTGAGGAGGCAATAGATATCCAATATCAATCGACCGATTCGGTCATGGAGCTTTGTGATAAGATAGATCTGGACAAATTCATGAAAGGCTCAAAGGGGGTGAGCCTGGAAGAGTTACAGAGGATTGCAGGAGACGAAGCGGTCATCGAGTTCACCCGCGGGTTGTTCATGCTGGGCATAAAGGAGAGAGCGAGCGACATACACATAGAACCCGGTGAGGAGAGCATACGGGTGAGATACAGGATAGACGGGGTCCTTCAGGAAAGGCTTACGCTTGACAAGAACCTCCTTGCACCGCTTGTCTCCAGAATCAAGGTAATCGCCGGGGTGAATATCGTGGAGAAACGGCGGCCGCAGGATGGCAGGATCACCTTTTCGCTGCCAAAGAGATCTTTGGATTTGCGCTTCTCTACGGTGCCGACTATCTATGGCGAGAAGATCGTTCTCCGAATATTGGGGCAGGCCCAGATGCGAGATGTCCCTGACCTGAGGGCACTGGAGTTTTCGACGACCATCTTATCAAAGCTCGAAAGGGTGATTGAAACCCCTAATGGGGTTTTTTTTGTGACCGGGCCCACTGGATCCGGGAAGACCACCACGCTCTATGCAGTTCTCAAACACATCAATAAGCCCGGAATCAATATTATGACCATAGAGGATCCGGTTGAATACCGTTTAACGGGGATCAACCAGGTCCAGGTAAACCATGCAATAGACCTCGATTTCTCCTCCGCTCTCAGGTCCTTTTTGCGGCAGGACCCCGATGTTATTTTGGTCGGTGAGATTCGCGATGCGGAATCCGCCAGGATTGCTGCCCAGGCAGCCTTGACAGGGCACCTCGTTATGTCGACTATGCACACGAACAACGCCCTTCAGGCAGTGACGAGGCTGATCGAGGTAGGAGTTGAGCCCTTTCTGGTCGCCCCTTCGATCATCGGTGTGATGGCGCAGCGGCTTGTGAGGAGGATATGTGATAATTGCAAGGAAGCTTATCCACTGACTCCTCAGCAAATCGAGGAGATGTTTTATAACTGGGATGGAAAAAGAGAGATCCTCTTCTATAAGGGAAAGGGTTGCCCTCAATGCAACTACACCGGGTACTTTGGCAGGCTTGCCATTCACGAGATATTCATCATCAATGACGAGGTCCGTGAACTCATAGCCAAGGGTGCTTCCATACTCACCATTCAAGAATCTGCGAAGAGATCTGGGTTCATGAATATGCGGTATGACGGCATAAAGAAAGTGCTCCGCGGGCTGACCACCATTGATGAAATCGATAGGGTCACTGTTTTGGAATAATGCCGTTGCACTCACTGTTCACCGCAAGAGATTAATTCCTTGATCGATAAAGGGTG
>CAYPNL010000383.1:0-13728 GCA_964412045.1 uncultured Desulfobacteraceae bacterium | reverse complement strand
GGCAATCGAGGGAGCTCAGAAAAGGGTTGAGGGGATCAACTTCAACATCCGGAAGAATCTCCTTGAGTATGACGATGTGATGAACCAACAGCGAAAGGTAATTTACGGACAACGGAGAGAGATCCTAGAGGATGACAACCTGAGGGAAAACGTGGTAGGCATGATCGAAGAGGTAATAGAGGATGCCGTAACAGCACACATTGATCCCAAGGTTTTTCCGGAGCAATGGAATCTCAGTTCGCTATCCGAATATATGTATACTATCTTCGGATTCATCCCTCACTTTCCCAAGGAACAGCTCAATGACATGACCCAGGAATCTCTGTTAGAGCACTTGACGTCGAGAGCCATGGATATTTATGAGCAAAAGGAAAAGGAGATCGACCCGGAGACCTTTACCTTTCTTCATAGGATTGCCATGTTGAAGGCGATCGATGATATATGGATTGATCATCTCCTCACCATGGATCAGTTAAAAGAAGGGATTGGCCTCAGAGGTTATGGTCAGATGGACCCCATCAAAGAATACCAAAAAGAGGGTTATGGCATATTCCTTACTATGCTCGAGGGGATAAAGGAGAATACCTTGAAGATGCTCTTTAAGTTACGGATACCCGCTCAGGAACAGCCCACCATTGCAGTTCCAAAAAGGCAAATGGTTCTCAGCCATGGAGGTGATGGCGGGAGCTCACCGGTCAGGCGGAAATCTCCTAAGGTGGGCAGGAATGATCCATGTCCCTGCGGGAGTGGAAAGAAATATAAGTATTGCTGCGGCCGATGAAAAGAGAAAAGGGCTATTCGATACCGGGATTTCTTGCATCCGCAAGTTCTTGTGGCCTGGGAAAAAAGGGCGAATTGGATCTTGCATTGATCGTCTCCCAAAAAAGGGCAGCTGCCGTAGGGGCATTTACCATGAATAAGATTAAGGCCGCTCCTGTACTCTTAAGCGAGGAGAGGATCAAAAAAGGTTTTATCCGGGCAGTTATCGCTAATACCGGCTGCGCCAATGCCTGTACGGGCATTCAAGGCCTCAATGATGCCACCATGATAGCGAATATCGTCGCCATGGGTCTTAATATCGATCAGGATGAAACGGTTGTTGCCTCCACAGGGGTTATCGGCACTTACCTACGGGTAGATCTCATAGAAGCGGCCATTCCGGGCATGATAAACACTCTATCTCCCCACGGATTTGAATCCGTGGCCCGGGCCATCATGACCACGGATTCATTCCCTAAGATATCCTTTCGTGAGGGCACTGTGGACGGGAAACCCTACCACCTCATAGGTGTAGCAAAGGGAGCGGGGATGATCATGCCCAATATGGCTACGATGCTCTCATTTCTCCTCACCGACATAAACATTGACCCTGTTACCTTATCGCGGCTCTTCCTTCCAGCAGTGGACGCCACCTTCAATCGAATTACCGTGGATGGCGAAACAAGCACCAATGATATGACCCTTATCCTTGCCAATGGCCTTGCAGGAAACAGAGAGTTGAGGAAAAAGGACTTAGAGGTATTTGGCAAGGACCTTCGTTCTGTAATGGCTGAGCTCGCCTATATGATCGCCAAAGATGGGGAGGGTGCCTCAAAGGTGATTATTATTGAGGTGAACGGTGCAGCAACAAAAACCGATGCACAAAAGGCTGCACGGGTAGTAGCCAACTCCAATCTGGTGAAGACAGCGGTCTTTGGCCACGATGCCAATTGGGGGCGAATTATGGCCGCTCTCGGAAGGGCTGGAATAGAGATCGAGGAGCGTAAGGTTCAGATTTGGATTCAGGGGGTCAAGATTGTAGAGGGCGGAACGATGATCAGCGTTGAGGTTGAACAGGAGGCATCTGAAAGGATGAAAGGGAAAGAGGTAACGATAACCATCCATCTCAATCAGGGAAGATGGGGGGATAGGACGATAACCTGTGATCTCACCTATGATTACATAAGGATAAATGCAGACTATCGGAGCTGAATTGCATTTTCGATCTCCAATGTTATAGGGCAGTTGCTTTTCCATTATACAATTTCGAGTATCCAGTTGCCAGTAAATAAAGAGACTATTTTCGTGACAGGCGCAGCCGGTTTCATCGGCTTTCATGTTGCAAGAGCGCTTCTCCAACGAGGCGACCGGGTGATAGGCATAGACAACCTCAACCCGTACTATGAGGTTTCCCTTAAACAGGCCAGACTTAAGCAGATTCTGTCACAGAGCCGTTTCGCCTTCTACCGAGAGGATATTTGTAATCTCGAGATCTTACAGGAAATATTCTCTCATCACCATATAGACAGGATCTGTCACCTCGCCGCTCAAGCCGGGGTAAGATACTCGATTCAGGACCCTTTTATCTACGAGAAAAGCAATGTGAAGGGCTTTCTCAACCTTCTGGAGATAGCCAGGAAATTCCCCGTTACCAATTTCGTGTTTGCATCTTCATCTTCGGTATACGGGGGGAATAAAAAGCTCCCCTTCAGCATCGGGGATACTGTTGATACCCCAATCTCTTTATACGCGGCGACCAAGAGGGCCGATGAGCTCATTGCATATACCTATAGCCATCTCTACGGTATTCCTCTAACCGGTCTTCGTTACTTTACCGTATATGGGCCGTGGGGAAGACCTGATATGGCACTTTTTCTCTTTACCAAGGCAATCCTGGAAGGAAGGCCTATTAATATCTATAACTTCGGAAACATGAAAAGGGACTTCACGTACATAGCAGATATCGTGGATGGCACTATCTCTGCGCTGGATAACCCGTTTCCCTATGAACTTTTTAATCTCGGTAACTCGAGCACTGTCCAACTCATGGACCTTGTCTCGATACTAGAGGAGGAATTGGGTCGGGAGGCAGAAAAAAACTTTCTGCCCCTGCAACCCGGCGATGTTCCGGAAACATATGCCGATATAGAGAAGACGAGACAGATCTTGGGCTTCAACCCAGAGATGCCGATCAGGAGGGGCGCAGAGGAATTTATCAAATGGTATAAAAGTTACTATGAAGCCTGTTGAATATTCATAACACGCTATGGATCACAGTTCTATGATCAACGAGGGAGACGCTTAAAAGGAAATTGACTTTGGATTGAAAAGCATGTATAGCTAATTGTCTTTCTTTCCCTTGGTCACTAAAGAACGTTGCCGTTTATATCCTATGCAACGGATGTTGGGGGTACGGGGTGAACACCGGAGTCAGAAATCATTGCCATCCGCATTTGTAAGGGCAAAAAGAGGTAGATGCAGGAAAGCAAACAGTGGGAAAGCACGGTAAAATAACAGTCGTTGTCGTAATATGCCTGTTGTTAGTAGCATTTTTTCTGGGCATTTATGTCACCATTGAGGAGCAGATACCTGAAAATGCCGTGGTTGTCGTAACCTTAGAGGATAAGCGTTACCATTCCATTCACTTTGATTATGACGCAGTTGCCGGCAAGACGGCTAAAACCATGGCACTCTCCGAGGCAAAGAGACAAGGATTTACACCACACCAACAATCCGTACATCTCGGCTATTTCAAAGGTAACAGGCTTTTCCTTTACCAGTACGTGCTCTCAAAGGTCGGAATCCAATACAACAGCCGATGGGATAAGAGTGGTAACTGGCTTTGGTAGAAGCGTTATGTACACTCTATCCCGAAAAGGCAGACGATAGAACCCCTTGACGTGCCCCCTTTTTTCAGATACATCTTCCACTATCACAAGGATGAAGGCAATCTCCTCACATAAGGGTAGCGATGCAATTCACCTACTACGGAATATCTGATAGAGGTCTTTTTCGCACAAAAAATGAAGACTGCTATCTCTGTAATCCTGAGCAGAAGCTGTTCCTCGTTGCCGATGGGATAGGTGGACATCCAGGCGGCGAGATAGCCAGTAAGATAACGATCAACACTATAGAGGAATTCGTAACTCGTTCTCGATCAGAAGACCTCACGTGGCCCATTCCCTACCGGAAGGAACTATCCCTGGAGCAAAATCGTCTCCTGGCAGCGGCCACCTCGGCAAATCAAAAGATTCGCGGCCTCGCACTTCAAAATTTCTCGATAGAGGGCATGGGGACAACCCTTGTAGGCATCATCATCGAGGGAAATCTCCTTGCGGTCATCAATATTGGAGACAGCCGCCTCTATCGTATCAGAGATAACCACATAGAGCAAATTACCGAGGACCACACTGTGGCCAGGGCAATGGAGAGTATGGGGCTCCTTACCACGGAGGAGGCCTCTTCTAATCCTCAGAAACATATACTCACAAGCGCCCTCGGCATTGGGCAGTTGGCCACTATAAAGGTGGATATCTTCCCTGTCGAGATACGCGAGAAGGATTTGTTCCTTCTCTGCTCAGACGGGCTGTACGATATGCTTGGCGATGCGGAGATATTGGAAGCAGTAAGATCTATACGAGATGAGTCCCTTGAAAAAGCAGGCATTTCTTTGATAGAAAAAGCAAAGCTCGCAGGGGGAAATGATAATATTACTGTTATCCTGCTATTATTCACGTAACCGCTGTTCATAAGACCATGCTCATGCTTATTCTTATTAACGATGACGGGACAAACCAAACCATCCCTATAAAGAAGACCACCACGACTATAGGAAGAGATAGGGACAATGACCTTATCCTTTCGGATAGGACCATATCGCGCCATCATGCCCATATAACGATCACCAAGGAGGGTTATATCCTCACCGACCTAGGCAGCTACAATGGCACGATTGTGAACGGTAATCCCGTTCAGAGCATTACCCTAAAAAACAACGACAAGATAAAGATTGGCCCCAAAAGCCTCGTATTTTTTGAAAAAAAGGAGGGGGCATTATCCCCGGAGGAATCCTTGTTTCTCACCTTGGACACTGATTTCGAAGAAGAGAATAAGCAGATTATAGAAAGCTCCTCGCAGAGTAGCTCATTTGACTCGCAGGAACTTCTTATTTCCATTGAAGAACACGAGGCTCCGCTGAAAACAGGGATCTCAGCCCTCCCCGAAAAGGCCAAGGTCCAATCCAGGATACAATCCGAACTCTCCTCGCTAGAGAGAAGCAATAAGGTCCTCTTTGTGCTCTATGAAATCAGCCGCCAGTTGAACACGCTCCTAGACTTCAGGGAGCTCCTGGAAAAAATAATGGATCTCATCTTTATGGTGATTGACGCGGATTACGGGTTCTTGATACTGACCGGAGACAAAAAAAGGGGGAAACTCCTTCCCGTGGTAGTGAAATCCAAGAGCGATCACGAGATACAAAACAAAAAGTTGCGGGCAAGCACAACGATCATCGAAAAGGTGATACGCGACAAGGTTGCAGTCCTCACATCAAACGCCATGGCTGATTCCCGATTTAACGGCGCCAAAAGCCTCTTTCTTCAACAAATACGATCAGCGATGTGCGTGCCTCTCTGGAGAAAGGAAAAGATCATCGGCGTAATCCAACTTGATAGCATCCGCTTTGATAATCAATTCAATCACGATGACCTCGAGCTGCTGAAGGCCATCGGAAGCCAAATGGCCATGGTAATTGAACAGGCGAGTCTGAATCAACAAATCAGAGAGGAAGAGATGATGAGGAGACGCCTAGAAAGATTTCACTCTCCCCAGGTGGTAGAAATGATCCTTAAGGGAAGCCAGCAGACAAAGGACAACGTGATGGAGGCCAACGAGGTAACCGCAACCATGCTTTTCACGGATATCGTTGGATTCACCAGGCTGGCTGAGCAGATCACCCCCCGAGAGACGAATATCATCCTGAATAGATATTTCTCGGTAATGACTGATGTAGTCTTTAGCTATGACGGTACGCTCGATAAATATATAGGAGACGGAATGATGGCCGTTTTCGGGGCCCCCTTGGAAAAGGACGATGATGCCGAAAGGGCAATACTTGCGGCCAAAGAGATGAGAGTAAAACTCAAGGCAATGATGACGGAGAAAGGAAGCCCGCTGAGGACATTCGACATTCGTATTGGGATAAATACGGGCAGAGTGGTGGCAGGGAATATTGGTTCTCCTCGAAGAATGGACTATACGGTGATCGGAGATCCTGTGAATATTGCGGCGCGATTAGAATCGATAGCACAACCAAACCAGATTCTCATTGGCGAAGAGACATACCGGAACGTTAAGGGTAAATTCGATATAAAAGAGATTGGACGGAAAAAGGTGAAAGGGAAAAGCGAAGACATTCTGGCCTATGAAGTGCTTTAACAGTCCTTATCTATCGAGGCGTTACGCCGTTTTTGTACTGTTTTTATGTCGTTTTGTTTTCCTGCCGTGCCCAAGTTCCTCAATTTCCATTCTTCTTTCGGATGTATGTGGCGAGGTTCTTCCGTAGAAGGGCGTATTCATCGGCCATGCTTTTAAACCTTTCCTTGGTCTCAAAGGAATCCCTTTCCAGCTGTCTCATTCGCTCTGTGAGATGTGTAATAACGGTATGTATCATTACACATTCCTTTGGCTTCCCATCAGCGGAGTGAACCAGATAGGCATTCACCAACACATGTACTGGTTTTCCCGATGATGAATAGCATTTCCATTCCTTTCCGATAAAGGATTCCCCCTTGAATACCCGTAATATCGTTTCCTTAAATAGTTCTCTACTTGATTTTGAGACAAACTGGAAGGGGCTTGAGCCGACCATCTTTGAGGAGGTGTAACCGAAGGTCTCCTCACAGGCTTTATTCCAGAAGCTTACCTTACCCTTGGAGTTCACCTTAAAAACTGGGTATAGGTCTAGTTTAAGGTCCACTTCGGGGTTTTCGTATTCCTTGTAAGTCTCCCCTTGGCGATTGCTCACATCCTGTATTGTCTCCATGGCACCCTTTACCGAACCGTTTGCATCATAAATAGGCGCCAGCGTAATAATGGCATCGATGCCGTCTCTTATAGAAGGGAGCGGGATCCCTACCTCGAAAAATCCGCTGTCTGTCCTGGATAGTACGGATTCAGAGAACCGTTTTGTGATGGAATCAGGATCCTCTATTATAATATCAGCAAGGCTCCACTGGTTGTCCACCCACAGAGCGTTGGGGACCTTTTTCCCTATCACTTGGTTGGCCGAGATCCCGGTCAGTCTCTGGATTGCTCGATTCCACTGTATCACACGATGCTCTCGGTCTATCACAAAGGTGGCAAAGGGGAATCTCTCAAGGATGGTATCGATATACCTCTTTGACTCAACGAGACCTCGTGATTTGACCTGCTCCTTTTCGACAGCGATCGCCTTTTCATTTTCATAAAGGAACGCAATAAAAAGGATGATCAAAAGACCTGACAAATATGCTCCCAAGGAATAAACGGGGGTAATATTTTCTGGTAGAAGGTTTGGAAATTCATAACCCCTTCCGAATAGATACACTGCTGCACCTGTTTCGAGAAATATCACGGAACTCCATATCGTTCCCCATAGGTATCCCGTTATGAAAACGGCCATGAGCAAAAGTGTGGCATTCCATATCCAAGACAATAGAACGAGACCACCTTCGCTCATTGCCCCGGTATTCCATCGGATGACGAGAAGTGTAGCCCAAATCACAAAAAATGCAAAATTTCCAGCCAGTATAAGATTCTGTGTTCTCCGAAGGAGAATAATGCCCAGAATCCCTAAGAGGCCGGCACACAAAGCAGTATAAAAGAGGAGATCCGCCCCGATGAAAAAATAAAAGAGGCCGAGAAGCGGGCTAAAAATAATAACGACTAAGAGAAATACATTGAGCGCCTTAACTTTGCCGAGCGTCTCCGGATTTGGAGATGTGATTCCGCTCCTCATAACGTTATGAAAAAAGGATTCAAAATTCATGGGATGTTACGGCTAACAAACTCGTATACCAATTATAAGACGATGAATGAATAGGCAAGCAAAACAAATAAGAGAGAACAGGCTTTTTTATGCTAATAGTCGATTTCTATCTTTCCTTCTTGATCTAGTCTAGCCGTGACAGTATCGGAGCCTTTCTCCTTAAAAAGATCAAAACCTGTTGCTGACGATATTACTAAGAGAAAAGAGTCATCCATGTTTACAAGGTTGTAATCAAGGAAATGGCCGGCCGGAATGAGGATATTGAGGTTCTTTTTTATTTCGTTTACTGCCAGCGTGTTCGAGTAATTATGCGGTATAAATACGGATACGAATGGATCTGGATAGAACTTCTCATGTTGCATAAAATACATGACTTGCGCATCGAGTATCCTCCTGAGCATGAGTAGCGCCTCAGACCCATAGGCCCGCGTTTGGTATGTTTTATAGAGTGGAACTGCCGTAGCAGCAAGAATACCTATAATGGCAAATACCACCATTAATTCGATCAAGGTAAAGCCGGCGATTCTCTTCATCTACGCCCCCCCGCTTGATGGAGCAGAGTACTCCAGTCCCTGGGGTGTTAATATCACATTTATCTCTCCAGCTTGAGGCTTGGCTATCGAGAGACGGTATCCCATCTTAGGATCTTGTTTATAGGAAAGCTTCTCTAGATATCCAAGCTCCTCTTTTTGCAATGATAGGTATTTGGGAACGAGTTCTGAAAGTTGGCTCGGGTACAGATCCCCTTCATAGTGAGCATAGCGCTTGAGAGCACCATCTACCATAAACAGCAACACCCTGCCCTTTTTCGCAAGGTCAGCGCTCCTCTGCGGTGCAGGCTGCCCGCCGAATAGAACGAACACCCACATCACTGCGATCAGAACGCTCGAGATGATCACGAAATAAGGGAAGGGTCCCCAGCGCTTCTTTGCCTTCTCCTTTCGCTTCTCTGACTCGCCCTTCTGTTTCTTGAGGGTTGTGCCCACATCCCTGATGGAGTGGAGCATGGCGCACTCATAGCAGTAAGGCTCGCCTGATGAGTTCATCTCGACGCACGCGCTACACAGGGGTGCGTTACAGCTCGTGCAGAAGTATTCTGCCTTCCTATCTTGGTGGTATTTGCAGTTCATGGGCCTTGGAAAAAATCCATGTATGTATGCATGTCGCAAGAACCATTTATTGATAAAACGAAGTTGAATAATAGTCAAGTGATAAATGCAGAAAGGCTCGTGGGTGAGGCTATGATCTCTCAGGTCTGAGATTGTTTCCGCAATAGGGGCACACAATCCATTCCGGCTGAACTATCCTGCTGCATTCGCTACAGGTGGGAACCAAAGGCTTATTGCAGTAAGGGCAGTCCCTGAAATCAAGACTCACATTTTTTCCACAGTGAGGGCAAATGGTGGTCAATTCCTCCTTCTCGTGAACCGCCTTTAAGACCTCATCTATGGTGGTAATTCCCATCTCTATCTTTTTGATGCCACTCATCCCCAGTATGTTCATCCCCATTGCCATCGCCGCTTCCCTCACCGTATCGGCCGTAGCAGAGGATTGAATCAGTTCCCGTATTTTAGGGCCCATTACCATGATCTCTTCAATTACCGTTCTCCCCTTGAACCCGCTATTATTGCACGATGAACACCCTGCCCCTCTATAGAATTTAAAGGGCAATTCATCTTGATCCAAATTGAGCCTTGCCAGAGAATCCCGAGATGGAATGTACTCTTCCTTGCAGTCTGGACATATAGTTCGGACCAGCCTCTGGGCTACCACCCCAATAACGGAGTTAGCGATCATATACGGGGGAATCCCTATATCAACGAGACGAGTCACAGCTGAGGGAGCATCATTTGTGTGGAGGGTGGAAAGAACCAGGTGCCCTGTCATAGATGCTTGGATGGCAAGCTCTGCCGTCTCCTCATCCCTGATCTCACCCACCATAATCACATTGGGGTCTTGCCTAAGGATCGAGCGGAGCATAAAGGGAAAGGTAAGCCCTACCTTCTCATTTATCTGTACTTGGTTGATGCCGGGAAGTTCGAATTCTACAGGATCCTCAACCGTGATAATATTGACCTCATCCGATTTCATCTCTTGTAAGCAGGCGTACAGGGTTGAGGTCTTGCCACTTCCCGTAGGGCCGGTAATTAAAACCATGCCCTGGGGGCGGTGGACGAAATTCAAGATCATGGTCATGCTTTTGCGGCTAAACCCGAGCTGCTCCAATGAGAGTGAAGCAATTTCCTTATTCAGGACGCGTATGACGGCCTTCTCTCCATAGTAAGTTGGGAGCGTTGATACTCTCAGATCCACGGACATGTTCCTTGCCTTGACCTTGATCCTCCCATCCTGGGGCAGCCTCCTTTCTGCAATGTTTAGGCCCGACAAGACCTTTATACGCGAGATGATAATGGGTTGCGTCCACTTCGGAAGCTTGATCGAATCCTGCAGAATGCCGTCAATGCGATTTCTCACTCTTACCTGATTTTCCAGGGCCTCAATGTGGATATCGCTCGCACCTTGCTTGATCGCATTCCTTATAATGAGGTCCACCATCTTTATGAAGGGCGAGTCCTTTAAGGCTTCTAGGCTTTCCTCTTCCTCTATTCTGTGCTCCTCTTTTTCCTCAGACATAAATTCCATCCCCACGTCGTCCACGAACTCACCGGCAACCTGGGTAATAGTCCTCTCGGGATGGAAATGTTTCTGAATCCTATCAAGTATCTGACTCCGGGTTGAAACAGCCGGCTGAATGTTGTAACCCGTGATAAATTGCAGATCCTTCATAATATTCAGGTTAAGCGGGTCTGCCATTGCGACATCGAGTATGTTGTTTTTGATGTCCACTGCAATACACATAAATTTCATGCACACTTCCTCGGGGATCGTATCCATGACCTCATACTGAAAGTCATGCTCCTCCGAAAGATCTATAAGGGGAATCTTGAGTTGCATAGCAAGGGCAAAGGCCATTTCTTCCTCAGAAATGATATGCATATGAATGAGCACCTCTCCCAGCCTTTCCCCCGTGCTCTTCTGGGTCTCCAAGGCATCCTGTAGTTTCTCGGCTGTAAGTAAACCTGATTCTATCAATAATTCCCCAAGCTTACGCCGGGAGACGAAGTTATCCTTCTCGGATTGACCCCTGATTGGTTCTCCATTTGTATCAGTCATTTGCAAAAACCCTGCTTAACCTGTCGTTATCAAATTTGTCTTTATTAGCTTTTATATCACCATTCAAAGAGTATCTCAACACAATAAACGATAGAGGCACCGGAATGCATGAGATGGAAAAATCAATCAACTCTTCGGTTTCCTTAGAATTTCTTCCCTCATGCAATTATAGAGTACCTGAAACCATTTTTTCGCTATCATTGATGAGTTTGCTATACATACGCTTTCCTTGCTCGACCTAGATCACTTTCGGTTGCTAGAGGCCACTTAATCTTTGACATCACGGCCCTAGTATCCTAATCTAGCATATGTAATCGCCGATGAGCGAGCCTTGGTTTGTCGTGCGCTATCCCGTTGTCTGTGCTGGATCTGACATGGCCGAGCACGGTGTATATCCACGGGTCCATCAAGCGACAACTGTTTTTTTTGACATAGAGGCAGTAATTTGATATACATTCTCGAAATATTTTTTGCTCTTTATGCACAAATGTTTATATCTTTTCAGCATGTTAGAAGAACTATGAACCTATATCAACGACTGCGCGCAAATTTATCATCTCCCACGTAAATGAAGATAGAAAGCAAAAAGGCTAACGTATACATTGGCGTGCTTGTCGCTTCAATATTTCTCTATCTCTCCTTCTTCCCCTTATCCTTTTTTGAATCGCTTGAAGGGGTAATCTATGAGATTCAGATGAGGCTCGACACACCCCGCAACCCCGGGGAAAGCAAGGTCTCCATTGTAACGATCGATGATAAGAGCATAAGCAAGCTTGGTCAATGGCCCTGGCCCAGACATGTGATAGCCGAAATGATTATGGTCCTAAAAAACAACGGAGCAAAGCTGATCGGCATCGATTTTGTATTCAGCGAAAAAGAACAAAATCAGGCCCTTGATGAAGTAAGGAATCTCTACCATGAGATCAAAGAGAAAGATCATCGGGTTGATGCAGGGAAGGCAAACGCGTGGATACTTGCCAGATTGAAGGAAATCGAAAACCGCTTGGACAACGACAGGATGCTTCTCCAAACGGTCGAAACATCTGGAAATATCATCCTGCCAGTGCTCGGAACGTTTGGAAAATATGATGCCGAATTAGTGCTTCCGCCTGAGTCATTTCTTAACGGTAAAACAGTAAAAAAGGATACGATAGCCAAAGATATAGAGGTCATATCCGTGAAGGAAATGATCGCACCATTTCCAGAGCTCTCAAAACGCAGCTATGGCCTAGGGCATATAAATTTTTCCCCCAATGAGTTCATGATGGGCAAAGCCCATATACCGTTTATCAACTTCAGGGGGCACCTCATGTTTTCCCTGCCTCTCTCGCTTGTTCTGAACTATCTCGATAAGCAACCTGGAGAGGTGATAGGAAAGGCCCGGGGACTCATGGTAAATGAAAAGCCCGTCCCTATCAGCAATGGGGAAATACTGATTAAATTTAGGGGAGGCAGGCAATCGTTCCCCAACTATTCATTCGCTGATATTCTTACCGTAAAAAAAGTCCCTGATGTTTTCGAGAACAAGATTGTCCTCATTGGCTATACCGCGGAAGGAGATGTTTCCGTTGAAACCCCGGTAGATCCCCACATGCCGAGAGTAGAGTTTATGGCCAACGTGATTGATGATTTCCTGCAGGGCCGTTTTCTTACCCGACCTCATTTCATGGCATATGTAGAGGCCCTTATCTTGATATTGCTTGGGCTGGGCTCTACATTTCTGTATTCCCACGTAAGCTATTTAAACCGCACTGGCATAACAGCCGGCCTGATCTTTCTCGTGTTTCTGAGCGCGGTCATTTGTTTCATGGTCTGTGCTGTTTGGTTTAAGACCATCTACATTATTTTCACCCTGGCAGTGACCTACTGCGCCATAATGGGGAAGGACCTGCTTTTTATCGACAAAGGGGTTATGTCTAAGGATGCCATAGAAACCAACCGAATGCTGGGCATAAGCCTTCAAAGCCAAGGCCTGCTTGACCTTGCTTTTGAAAAATTCAGAAAATGCCCCCTTGATGATGAGCTAAGGGATATCGTCTACAATCTGGGGCTTGACTACGAGCGTAAGCGAATGATCAACAAGGCCATTTCTGTCTATGAATATATCAACAAGAGGGGCGAGGGGTTTAAGGACCTCAGTGAGCGAATACCGAAGTTAAAAACAATAATGGGTTCTCTGCCGTTGAGTGCCTACCAAGGAAGGAAGGAGGAGAAGATAGTCGTATCGGATGACCTGGGGGTGAAGCCCACTGTTGGAAGATACGAGATACTCATGGAAATCGGAAAAGGCGCAATGGGCACAGTCTATAAGGGAAGAGACCCAAAGATAAATCGGCTTTTAGCCATCAAGACGATTCGCTTCTCAGATGAATTTGAGGAAAATCAGCTGCAAGAGATAAAGGAGCGATTCTTCAGGGAAGCCGAGTTAGCAGGAAAGCTCTCACATCCCGGTGTCGTTGCCATATACGATGTGGGTGAAGACTACGACCTCACCTATATGGCCATGGAATTCTTAGACGGAGAGGATCTCGATAGATACTGCAACAAGGATAGCCTGCTTCCAATCCGTAAGATCTTGGATATTATCGCTCAAACGGCTGATGCCTTAGAGTATGCCCACAACAGTGGTGTCATTCATAGGGATATTAAACCTGCCAACATAATGCTTTTAAAAAATGGCAGGATAAAGGTTACTGATTTCGGCATAGCAAAATCGATGTCTTCATCAAAGACGAGGAGCGGAATAATCCTCGGTACCCCAAACTATA
>CAYPNL010000382.1:0-17617 GCA_964412045.1 uncultured Desulfobacteraceae bacterium | reverse complement strand
CGGGAGGAAAAATCTCCGAAAGAGCTCTGGCAGAAGGCCTGTGAGCTTGGTTTTGTCGGGGTTTTCATCCCTGAAGCATACGGCGGCGCAGGATTGGGGGTTCTGGAGCATTGCCTCATCAATGAGGAATTCTGGCGAGTTGATGCCGGAATTGCCCATTTTATACTGGCAGGCACCTTCGGATCGGAGCTTATTCTCCTTTTCGGCACAGAAGAGCAGAAAAAGAAATGGGTGCCTCCCTTAGTAAAGGCTCAGGCCATCACCGGGGCTGCCATTACTGAGCCGGATGCCGGAAGCGATGTCTCCTCTATCAGGACCACGGCCGTCCTCGAGGGCAACGAATATGTTATCAATGGATCAAAGATGTTCATCACTGGGGGGAATATTGCCGATTATCTTCTGGTGCTGTGCGTTACCGAACCTCATGCCAAATCCCGTCACGACCGATTGAGTGTTATACTGGTTGAGACGGATCGCAGGGGGTATGAGGCGAACAAATTAAAAGATAAGCTCGGCCTCCGCGCCTCAGATACGGCTGAGATCTCTTTCAGCGATGTCAGGGTGCCTCAAGAGAATCTCGTGGGAACGGCCGGCAAAGGATTTCAACAGTTTATGGTGTTCTTTGATCACACCCGCCTCCATGTCTGCGCCGAGGCTGTCGGCCTGGCCCAGGGAGCCATGGAGCAGGCCATCAAGCATGTCAGAAAACGGGAGCAGTTTGGAAAGCCGCTCGCATCCTTCCAGGTCACACAATTCAAGATCGCGGACATGGCTACTCGGATCGAGGCGGGCCGGAACCTCTACCAGAAGGCTGCCTGGCTTCTGGACCAGGGGAGGATAGAACCTCATCTCATTTCCATGGCGAAATGGTTTACGGGAGAGACGGCAACGAAGGTTGCCGAGGAGGCCCTTCAGCTCCACGGTGGATATGGGTATATCGGAGATTACACTATAGGACGTTTTTATCGGGATTCCAAGATCGTTGAGATCTACGAAGGAACCAAAGAGATCGAAAAGATCATTGTTGCCCGTCATTTGTTGGGGAAATATTGAGAAGGATTTGTTGTATTCACTCCATTTCTTTCTCCTTAAACCATGGCGTTCCTTTCTCTGTAAACAGGTTTGTTCCTGCGTGGTAAATGTGCATGAGGATCTAACAAAGTTTTGTTAGGAATAGCAGGATAGCACCTTCGACATGGGCTTCCATTAATGCGGCTGGACTATGCCCAACTCAATAAGCACCCGTTTGACAAATTCCATTCCGTCCGGTTTATACGCTGGAAGCACCCACGGCATCTCCCGCAGGTTTTGTAGAATGGAAGGCAGCAGGTCAAAAGGGATAGAGATGAGTTGATAGCCTTCCGGGAACAAGTTTCTCCGCTTCATACCATGGCCAAAACCGCACGTTATATAGTTTAGTTCACCTGTCAAATAGGGGTAGACGTAAAGCCATGCGCATCCGATTGCGGCCGTCATCTTACTCGACCACATTTTTCCGGTTCTATAGCTCATTGCTCGAAGAAGGATTTCTGATTGACTGGTTTTGGCAAGGATAATCAAAACATCAGGGTCGAAAGAAAGCTTTTCCAGTGGAGAAAAAACAACATAGTGAGCTACATTTGTTTTTATCCGTGGAATATAGTAATATGGCCTACTTGCAGAACGAGGCTCATCGTAGATCTGAAGGTCGGCTCCAAATTGTCCGCTTATGAAAGGCTCCGGGGCTTCTGACTGCCCCAATACATACGTCCCTGCACCACACGTGTGGTTTTCTTTGTCAGCATAAAAGACGTTCCCCTCCTGTGCCTTTTTGAGCATCTCGCATAACGCCATCTTCTCGTTAAGCCGCTCGATCGTATCCGGCCGTTTGACAAGATATTTAACCCCTACGGGTTGTTTATCGAATTCAAATCTCGCTAAGATATCTAGGTCTTTTTCAGCGAGAGTCATGTTTACCTCCTTTATTTAACGTGAGAACGAGCGCACTTTGAAATGGTAATAACCACTATTTCATGCGGGAATCCTGGTTACTGTTTTGCTCCAGATAAATTCCTTGACCTTTTCGTCCGATCTGAATTTTTCCATATCGTAACGTTCATAGTGAACTATTTCATTCAGTGCTCTGCGAAAGGAAGCCCTCTCCCTTACCGGGCGAAGCGCCGCATCATTTTTTTCCTTTTCCTCGTCAGGGTAGCCCAGGGGTATGATATGATCCACGGTATAGACATCGGGAATCCCTAATAGTTGCCTTATCTGTTTTTCACGTGACTCTGTCTGCATGGTACCCCAGGCCGTGGCAAGGCCGAAGCTTGCTGCGGCCAGCTGAAGGGTGTAAATGGAGACAGCCAAACTCTGGCGCAAGAGGATTTCTCCTCCGAGATGAGCAGGGTATGTTGCTTCCAGCCGTCGGTCGCCGCAAACGACGATAAGGACCGGCGCGGTAGATAAATGAGGCTGAACAGCTACCGCCCAATACATAGTCGGGTCTGCTTCTCGTAAGGTTTTATACCCCGATGAAATGCTCTTCGTTATGCTCTTTTTTGTGGCAGGATCTTGAACTACTATAAATTCCCATGGCTGCGAATTCCCGGCAGAAGGGGGATGCCGGGCTGCTTCAAGCACCTTCTCCAGAATGTCCTTGGGCACTGGATCGGAAGTAAATCTGCGGAAGCTTCTCCTCTTCTTAACAAGTTCGAGAAAATCATCATAATTCATTGCTCTCTCCTCCCTCCTATGACAACACAAACTTGGAACCTACGCTGTTGAGGATAAAGGCATCGGGAAAGGCTTCAGAGAAACGATTCATGGCCTTCCATCCTGTGCAGTGCATGGGGACAAGCACCTTTGGGTCCATTTCCTTTACTGCCGCCACCGTGTCCTCGATAATAGGTTCGAAAAATGGGCCGGTTAGATGAAATCCGCCGAGGATTGCATGCACAGGTTCAATACCGGTGATCTTCCTGGAATAGAGCACCGTATTGACAATCCCTGAATGGGCGCACCCTGATATCACCACCAAACCTTTCTCTTTTAGGTACACGACAAGGGCCTGATCGTCACGGATCGGGTCGAAGACCAATTCACCATCATGCATCATCCTCGCAATAGGAAATCCTTTCTCAAAACTCGTTTTCCGTTCGACCTCGCCTGTCACCAGAATAGTGCCGTTTGCCAAAGGTACAGGTTCTTGGGATTCCAGGATTTCGGCACCTCTATTTACCAGATCTTCCCTCACCAAGGTGTTCGGAAAGCGTTCCATCCTCCCGTCGGGCCATTTCAAGAACCGCGGGGAAGTAAAGACCTCGGGATGCACGACGAGGGGCACCGACCAAGAGAGCTCTTCAAAAATGGGATAGAGACCTCCCGTGTGATCCATATGCGCATGGCTCAATACAATTGCTTCAACGCCGCTGATGTCTATCCCCAACTGTTTTAGGTTGAATTGAACGCTTGTTTTATTATGACCGGTATCGAAAAGGATGCCGTGAGACTCTTCTCCCTGAAAAGTTTTCACGAGCATAGAAAGCCCATGTTCTGCAATGACCGTGTCTGTTGGGATTTCGTCTCCCTTTCGCAAGACAGGGCGAGTGACCACACCGGTATTCCCGAGCAGAACATCGACATAATTGTCTATAAGGGTAGTGATCTCAACCCTATCTACTGCTTGGATGGGAAATGGAAGGTGAAGTCCATGTATTTTTTTCATTTTGCTATTTCCTGTCATGACGCTGTTAATAATCTCCTCAAGGAAGGAAAAGATATCTCATGACCTTGAAGCCAGTACAAATACTCTCATTTTGATTCCGGGGGCAGAGCCCCCGGAATAAGTATGATCATTAATAGAGGTGATGGCACGGCCAGGTACCCAAATTTACCACTTTTCCATTCTGCACCTGGTCCACACGTACGTCATCAACGCCCTCAATCTTGCCAGGGGCATACGTCAAGGGTGTGCTGCCTATGCCGCCATTTTCAAGATTTTTAATCCTGTAGAAGCCTTGCTCCAGCACAGTACTCGGTGTGAGCTTTTCGAACGGCACTTTTTCTAAGGCAAGCCGTAATGCCTCTACCTGAGTCATGGCCTCAAGAAAACCTCCGTTATATTGAATATGAGAAACAAATTTGTCTGGGTGATTGGCTTTCTGAATTTTTTTAATAAATGCTGTACCAGGGCAGGGATCATCCCAGTTGGGGAAGCTCCCAGCGCAGACATACCCGTCACCAAGCGTACCCATAGCCGGAGCGAACACAGCAGCGTGACCCGGCGTGCCAACACCAAAGGTCATTTTGTACTCCAGATGAGGCCCCATGCCGAGCCTGACCATCTCTTTCACAGTCGGCTGGGAACCAGGGTTCACCATAATACCGAGTGCAAGGTCAACATTATTCCTTTTCAACCACATGAGCTGGGTGGTCGGCGGAGAGGTAGGGACAAGAGGCACATACTGGATGCCGGCAAACTCATAACCGATTTTTTCGAGATACTCTCTCAATTTAGGTTCTTCAACTGTTTTGCCCATAGCATTGTCAGCCGTAAGATAGGCAACCCTCGGTTTCCGAGTCTCTTTCCAGTTTTCCTTGAACCAATCGGCAATGGCAGCCAGGCCATCTGTAAAGATGGGGTAATAGGTGAAGATGGTTGCTGGAGGCTTCATCAGATAGGGTCCGGTGGCCGAGCTGGTGGTGCCCACATGATCGTCCATCAGCCTACCCTTGAGTGCTAGGGCCTGCGGCGAACCTGATACCCGAAACATCAACAGACCTTTGGCCTTAAGCTCTTCATAGATGGCTAAGGCCTTGGCCGGCTTAAGCTCATCATCCCGCCATAGCAGCTCCAAGGTGATATCAGCGGGAAATGTCTCGTTTCTCCACGGAGCCAGGCGTTTGGTATCATTAACATACCTCATATAATCCTGATAAGCAGCGAGAACTGCCGCCATATCTTCTGCATAGGCACCCGTTAGAGAGAAGCAACCTCCCAAATAGAGTGTTTTTGCCGCCTGAGCGCTGGTAGGGGCTAGTGATAATGCCATAAGCATAATCATCACGAAAACTGCTAATGCCAATCTCGTTTTAGCCATTTTCTTCCTCCTTTTCGGTTTATGGTTTTACTACACGCGACCTGACGATTTAGCTTGAATTCAATCACCTCCTTTCACCCTCATTCTTCATGTGAGAAAGGCCACAGCCTGAAATAGGCCTTAATCATCCCCCATCGGTGGGCTAACCCCCGCGGTTCAAAGATGAGAAAGAGAATAATGACAAGTCCACGTGTGATGAGAGCTAGTGAAGCAGCTGCCTGGGGAGCGACGGCTACAGATAGAATGGGACCAATAACGGTGACTGCCTCATCCAGCAGTCTGAGAGATATGGCGCCAAGGATAGCCCCCAAGGTGCTGCCCATCCCACCGACAATAAGCATACCCAGATACCACACTGAATCCATGAATGGAAACTGGTCAACGCTTGCGAAGCCGAAATAGTGAGTGAGCAGTGAACCGGCTACTCCGGCGTAAACACAACCGATAAAGAATGACTGGAGCTTGTAGATCCAGAGACTGATTCCCATGACCTCAGCTGCAAGGTCGTTATCTCTGATTGCGACAAAGGCCCTTCCTGCCCTGGTTCTCGTGATATTGAGAGCAATGATCGTTGCGAGACATCCAATGATCATGACCAGATAATAATAACTGACTTTAGAGGACAGCACGAAACCGCCGATTCTGGGTCTTGGCACAGCAAGACCATCAGGACCGCCGGTAAGATCTCGTATCTGAAGTATTATCCAGATAATAATAAAATGTGCGGCTATGGTTGCCATAATGAGGTAAAAACCCTTGATCTTTAAGGATGGCAATCCGAAGAATAAACCTGCTATACCTGCAGCCAAACCGGCACAAGGCAACGCTGCCCAGAATGACCATCCCAAATGCACCGTTAAGACAGCGGAAGTATAACCACCGACAGCCATAAATCCAACATGGCCGATAGAGATTTGACCGCAGTATCCGGTGAGAATATTGAGACCATGGACACTGATAATGGCGATACCGATCATGGTCATTATAGTCAATATCCTGTCACTGAGAAAAAATGGGCACAGGAAAAGAATGACAAGAAAGGCAGAGAGGATTCCTAAATGAAGCGGACTGCGAAGGATAGCCATATCCTGCGCGTAGTTTTCGTGAAATGTTGCGCTAGGAAGACTCATATATTAAATCCTTTCTATCCTGGCCATGCCAAAGAGCCCATACGGCCTGAAGATAAGCACGATGATCATTACCATAAAGGGAAATACTTGAGATACTCCGCCGCCCGGCAGGATCGGGTCAATATACCCGGCAGCAATGTTCTCCAGCATACCCAGTATTATGCCGGCAAAAATGGCCCCGCCGATAGAATTCACGCCGCCTAGCAAAACGACAGCGAATGACTTAATGCCGACCTCGGCGAGGGGTATCATAACACCAGACACGCCGCCCAAAAGGATGCCCCCGATCACACCGACAACACAGGCAATAATCCATGAGACAGAATAGACTGTAGTCGCCCTGATGCCGAGACTCTGAACGACCTGTAAATCCTCAGCAGTGCCTCTCATTGCCAGCCCGATTTTGGTATAGCGAAAGAGGATCATGAGCAACGCCACCGCAATAATAGAGACAATGAATCCTATTAATGACTCGGGGGGTACTGATATCTGACCGATTTTCAATGTAAAGGTCGGCAGGACTCCGTGGTACGTCTTGTACTCACCTCCCCAGATTAGGGTTGCCAATCCTTCCAATACAGAGGTTAATGCTATGGTCATCATGACAATAGCGAGCTCTGGTTGACCTATCAAGGGGCGCAGGGTTAAGCGTTCTATCAGCACACCTAATAGAATAGCCACACCAATTGAGCATAGGAGGCTGATCCATACCGGTAGACCGAAAACTACTAAGAATGTGTAACCAACATAACCGCCGATCATTACGAAATGTCCCTGAGCAATGTTAAATGCCTCGGAACACTTAAGAATAATGACAAAACCTATAGCGACAAGGGCATAGACCATGCCGAGGGCAATGCCGGTTATTGATAATTGCAAAAAGAATGTCACAGGGCATCTCCTTTAATAGATTTAATAATAAGGGTGGTCTTTACTGTTTCTGTCCGTCCATCTTGGTGTCTGACCTGTGCTTCTATCTGCACGTCGGTCTTATTGCTATAGATTGCATCGATAAGATCATGGTAGCGTTCTTCTAAAAATGTTTTTCTCAATTTTCTATTTCGTGTTACCTCGCCTTCATTAGGATCGAATTCCTTATGCAGATTGACATATTTTCTAACCTTTGAACCGTCAGGCACTGTGCTGTTTATCTTTTGGATATAATGTTCCACCAATTCATAGACTTCTTGTGTCTGGGAGAGCTCGGCAAAGGTAGTGAATGCCACCCTCTTTTGTCCAGCCCATCGGGAAACAGCATCATAGTTGATAACGATGATTGCCGAAACGTAGGCCCCTTGCGGACCAGCCAGGACCCAGGCATCCTTAATATAAGGGCTAAAGCTAATCTGACTCTCAATAGATTGGGGAGCCAATGTATCCCCACTGGCCAGCTCAAAGAGATTTTTCATCCTATCCACAAACACAATGTGTCCATCCTCCCTTATGAAACAAGAGTCTCCACTGTAAAACCACCCGTCTTTGAGAACAGCAGCGGTGTTATCCGGGTCTTTATAATAACCGACAAAGGTACCGGGCTCCCGATAGATCAGTTCGCCCTTATCGCCAATTTTTATCTCTGTTCCTTCATGAGGAGGGCCGACGGTATCTAAGAGGATACCATTACTTCTTGCGCCGGCCAGGGGACCACCCTCAGTTGTTGCATACAAATTTTTGAGAGGAAGATTGAGGGCATGATAGAACCGAGAGGCCTCCGGGCTGAGTATAGCACCGGTGGTATAGCAAATTCTGGATCTTGAAAGGCCGAGACTGTTTCTTATGGGTTTTAAAAGGGATATACTTGCTACAGCATGGACTATTTTCCAAAAAAGATTTTCATCTTTCTTTTGAAATCTTCGATCGAGCATCGTATAGCTGATAGGCATGAACAGCCGGAAGGCGAGCCTTTTAATAGGACCAGCTTCATCAATCCGTGCTTGAATGCCGGCTGCCTGGTTTGTTTAAGCTTTGTCAATATGTCCCCTTAACTGCTTAATAAATATGTCCCCTCTCAACTGCTGATGACAAATAAACCCACTGCTCTTCAGAAGCTGCCCGTACCCTGGGTCTTCTCCTCGGCTTCGCCCTGATCGGCTCTCGTAAAGGAGTCGGATCGGTATGAGCGATAAGAGCATCTTTGTAGTATACCCTCCAACTCCCATCTAAGAGCTGCCGAATCTCCACCCTTGCCTTGGCATAGCCTCTTCGGTGAGGGCCCTCGGGAATATCGATCACCATACCCCCGACGCGGACCGCATTATCATTGCCCACAACCGCCTCATAATGGAAGCTGATGGCTCTTTTGATATCAAGCCCTGAGGGTATCCTTCGCCATGCCTTCTGAAAACCTTCGGCTTTGACAGCAAAGCGCCGGTTGTAGTCAGCAATGAACTGCTCAGCAAGAAAGCGATTTCCTCCATCCATATCGGTAATGCCGCTCAACGCCATCTCGGCAATGAGTCGATCCTGGAGCACGCCAAAAAGCCGCTCAACCCTCCCCTTCGCCTGGGGGCTGAGGGCGAAGATGGGGGTGATGCCGAGGGCCTTGAGGGCAGCTCCCACCTGGGTGGGTTCCTGCTCGCCGTTGAGCTGTTCTTCCAAGCTCCAGTGATCATCGTTTCGATGTAAGCTCCCATGGCGGTCCTGATAGATGGAGCAGGGGATGCCGTATCGTGTGACCAGGTGCTCTAAGAGGGTCAGATAGCCGAAGGAGCCTTCATACGCGATAAAGAAGGCATCACAGAGCTCACTGGTAGCATCATCGATAGCTGCCATAAGGCAGCAGGGAGCATGGTCTTCCCCGAACCATCGATGGGGGCTTCCGTCCCAGAGCACCATCATGCCTTCTTGGGGTTTCCGATCCCTTCGTTGAAAGTGCCCCTTTGCCCTGCGTTTCCTCTTCGGTGGTATCCCGTTGTTCCTCCTGAGCCTCCTCACGGTATCCCTGCTTACTGCGATACCCTCTCGCTCAGTAAGCTTCTCAGTAAAGTGGGTGTCATTGAACTCGCTATAGGTCGTGCGGGAGAGCTCAATGATCCGGTGGGAAAGCTCGGGATCTATTGCCCTAGCTGAGGGTCTGCCTCGATTGCCATGGACTAATCCCCTGGCCCCTTCAGTCAGGAGTTTCCTCTTCAGTCGTTTTGCATGACGGTAGCTCACCTCCATCACGCTGGTTGCTTCTTTCAGGGTAACCTTACCACCTATTACCATCTTCAAGAGATGGTACCTCTGCCTGTCCTTCTGACTCATGCCTACAATGTCCCTTCTCATAATGGGGACATTTTAATACAGCAGTTAGAGGGGACATTTTCATTAAGCTAACACAGCCGGCTGCCTGGTTTTGCCATAGTCGAGCACTGTATGATACGATATCAGGTCGTATTTCCTTTGTATCACGCTGTTGGGTTTCTGAAGCTTCACAAAAATTCAAGATGCTCCCTGATAATAGGTGGCAGCCGATTCCAAGCAATTGCTCATTTATCCATACCGGTGGAAGGTAAGGAACTATATTATCATCCTCATGCCAGGGATCGAGACGTAAGTGATATTCAGCGCCTGCCCTCATGGTTTGATAGGTGTGGACAGCTCCCTTGGGTGCATCTCCGGTAGCTCCGGATGTGTAAACGATAGCGCAAACGTCATCAGGCTTGCCTGCGTCCACATTCTGCTCAAAGACGCCGGGGTGTTCCCTCTCATATTCTTCGCCTACATGCAGGATTTCCCTGAATCCCATCAACAGAGGGTCGCTGTAATGGGCTAGCCCTTTATAGTTCCAATAAATAATCTTTTCGAGAAGGGGAAGTTCATCCTTTATTTGGATCAGTTTGTCGATCTGTTCTTGATCTTCCACGATGGCAAATCGTGCCTCACAGTTTTCGGCAATGTATCGGATCTCATGCGGGGTTAGATCTGAATATGCCCCTATTGAAACTCCATAATTCGACTGGGCAGCAAGCTCAGCATAGTACCATTGAGGGGCATTATCCCCGATAATGAGCATCTTATCATCGGGTTCAAACCCGATGGATAGAAGGCCGAGTGACAGATATTTGACGTTGAGATAGTAGTCCTTCCAGGTATAAGGTTGCCATATACCATAATATTTATGTCGCATGGCCTTATGATTGTCGCCATACTTTTCATAGTTATATCTGAGTACCTTTGGCCAGGTATCACCCTTTTCCATATAAACTGGCGCTGTGCCGGTAGTCATTTCCTCTACCCTTTTATTTCTGTTAGGCAAGCCATCTCTTTTTTCGCCGGTAGTGCTTGACGTCCCGATAGCTCTTTTTGGAGCCGGCGGTTGACAGCCCCATATAGAACTCCTGAATATCTTTATTATCCTTCATTTTCTCAGCCGGACCTTCCAGAACTACTCTGCCATTCTCCATGACATAAGCATAATCTGCGATACCCAAGGCAGCCCTGGCATTTTGCTCCACCAGCAATATCGCCATTTTTTGCTCGGCATTAATTCTTTTAATAATGTCATAGATTTCTTCCACCAGTAAAGGGGCAAGCCCCAGTGAGGGCTCATCCAGAAGCATGAGTTTCGGACGTGCCATGAGTGCCCGCCCTATCACTAACATTTGCTGTTCTCCGCCAGATAGATAGCCGCTCATCTGACGGCAAAGTTGTTTAATCTTTGGAAACCAGTCTAAAACTCTTTCTACATCCTTCTTGACTTCAGCCCGGTCTTTTCGGCAATAGGCGCCGAGCAATAGATTCTCTTCAACATTGAGATGCTCGAGAACCCTTCGGCCTTCCATGGCTTGGCTGATGCCCAGGTTAGCAATCTCTTCCGGGCCGTACCGATCTATTCTCTTGCCGTCAAAATCAATGCTGCCGCCGCTCACCTCTCCCTCTTCCGTCTTTAACATCCCTGACACGGCTTTTAGTGTGGTTGTCTTGCCAGCACCATTCGCCCCAAGCAGGGCAACAATCTTGCTTTCACCAACCTCCAGCGAGACACCTCGCAGAACCTGAATAACATTCATATATACAACTTCAATATTGTTTACCTGCAACATTATTCCAAACCCCTATTTTTCTTTTCCTAGGTAAGCTCTGATAACCTCGGGATTGGTGCTGATCTCTTTTGGGGTCCCCTCGGCAATCTTGCGTCCAAAATCGAGGACCACAATCCTGTCTGCAATATCCATCACCACCCCCATATCATGCTCAACGAGGATGATGCAATGAATCCCATCCCTAAGGACAGGCGTATCAGGATAGGTGCCTCCCTGACCTTCAAATATGTCAAGGATGAAACGGGCGATATCCTCCTTTTCTTCCAAGTTCATCCCTGCCATGGGCTCGTCAAGAAGAAGCACCTTGGGTTCGAGCGCAAGCGCCCTTGCAAGTTCAACCCTTTTTCTCATTCCATAAGACAGAAGACCGACTACTTTCTTTCTAATGGATGCTATCTCAAGAAAGTCGATGATTTCCTCTATTATCTTTCGGTGCTCGATCTCCTCTTTGAGAGCAGGGCCGAGGTAAAGACCGCCTGTAACGAAGTTTTGCTTCATTAATACGTGCCTGGCAGCCATAAGGTTGTCTTGAGTGCTTAATCCAGTATAGAGCTCAATATTCTGAAAGGTTCTCGCTATGCCTAATTTCGCCAGCCTATTCGGCCGCATTCTCGTAATCTTTTGTCCATTGTAGAAAATTTCGCCATCTTGCGGTTTGTAGAAGCCGTTTATGCAGTTGAGAAGGGCGGTCTTGCCAGCGCCGTTTGGTCCGATGATAGCCAATATCTCATGTTCCCTGACGTCCACGCTTACGCGGTTAAGGGCTTTTACGCCGCCGAAAGTCAGCGAGATGTCGTCGATCTGTATAGTAACCTTGCTGTTAGTTTCCACCTATTACCATCCCCTTCTCAGTGCCATGTGGATCGTCTTAGACAGCACTCTCATTTTTTTTCTAAGAATTGTTCCCGGAGTTCGCGCTTCAGAATTTTTCCTGCCGCGCTTCTGGGAAAATCGTTGACCAGTACATAGTCTTTGGGCACCTTGTATGGTGCAAGCTGGGACTTCATGTAGGCATGCAAGGAAGCCTTATCAAAGGATTCACCGGATTTTAATAGTAAAACCGCTGTTACCCTCTCACCCCATTCAGGATCGGGGAGCCCTATGACTGCGCATTCTTGGAGTTCCGGCCTGGTAAAAAGGATTTCTTCCACCTCACGGGAGTATACGTTTTCGCCGCCGGTAATAATCATATCCTTGATCCGGTCAACTATATACAGGTAGCCGTCGTCATCAAAGAGGCCGAGGTCGCCGGAACGGAACCATTCCGCTTCCCAAAAAGCGGTTTTATTGGCCTCAGGATTATCGAGATAGCCTTTCATTATGTTACGAGCCCTAATACAAATTTCGCCTTTCTCTCCCATGCCCATCTGTTTGCCGGCCTCATCTCTGATCTGAATTTCCGCACCGGGAACTGTTGTTCCTACCGATCCGATAACATGGCGGTAGTAATGATTAAATGTCAGCTGGGAGGCTGACTCTGTCATGCCATAGCTCTCATAAATCGCCAGACCGGTTTCTTCCTTCCATTGGCGGACTACCTCTGCTGCCATACTGGCTGCGGCAGAAAAACAGTAGCGCACCGCACCAAGTTTTTCCTTGAGCCCTTTGACGGTTAGTAAGCGAACATACACCGTTGGAACAGCAAAGAGCTTGGTCACACGGCTATTTTCCGTAAGATATAGAACGCGTTCCATATCAAAAACGGGTATCATTTCAAGACAACCTGCGCTGAGTATCGTAGCATTCATAATGTGCATCTGACCGAACACGTGGTTGAGAGGCAAAAAAATGAGCCCTCTGTCTTTTTCATTCGATCGCTCATGAAAAACAACACTCTGTATAGCCGTATTGATATTTTCATGAGTGAGCATCACACCTTTCGGAGTTCCTGTTGTTCCACCTGTATAGAGTATAGCAGCGGTGTCGGCACGGTCTCGGTCGATAGCTTGAAAAGAACCGGATCCCATATTCAATAATTGTTCAAAATCCATATCACCCTGAGGGCTGATTATTTTTTTCAGCCACTCTTCTCCACGGAATAAGGCGAGGTAATCCAGTTTCTCATCAAATGCGTAAAGGATTTTCGGCCTGGAGTGGTTCAGCAAAAGAGACAGTTCTTCACATTTCAGCACGCTGGAGAGGGTTACCGCCACAGCGCCGGCCTTGAGCACACCGTAATAGAAGGCAATCCAATCACCGGAATTTGGGGCGCAAAGCCCGATGTGATCGCCGGGCCTAATGCCCAGTTTGATGAGTGCGGTTGCTACACGATTGGCTTTTTCATTAAGTTGGGCGTAGCTGATTTCTGAGGAGACCTCGCTTACCGCAGGCCGATCAGGAAAGTAAAATGCCGCTCGTTCCAAATTGTTTGCTAAATTCATAGTTAACTCATTAGGGATTTTTTTGTACTGTCTTTAAAATCATTACATATAGAGTCCTTGCGTTAGTGCATATTTTTTCCGTGAATGGTCGATATGCAGTGCTATAAATTTTTTTAATTTCTTGGAATCCTTTTCCTCTATTAAAGCAACTATTTTTTTATGATCATCTATGGACTCACGGCAACCCCCTTGGGCACTTAAAGCTATCGCGCGGATCCACTGAAACTTATCGCTCAAGCCGGATATTATCTGAAAAAAGATCTCTGATTTTGTTGCCCTCCATAAAATTTCATGAAATTTCGTTTCACATCTGACAATATTATTAAAATCGTTCACCTTGAGATAACCTTGTGCCTCCATGACATTTTCCTTTAGTTCTGCAATTTCAGAGGCAGTTATCCGTTCAATAATAAAAGGCGCTGCGAACGCTTCGAAAGCCTTTCTAATTGAAAAATATTCCTCCACCTCTTTTGTATTTAGCCTCTTTACTACAAATCCTAGCCTCTCATCGCATTCAACCAGTTTTTCATTTTCTAGGATTAATAAAGCTTCACGAACCGGGGTTCTGCTTATTTTTAAGCTTTTTGCAATCTCATTTTCAAATATTTTTTCTCCCGGTTTAAGGTGTAAGCAGATAATTTTAGACTTAATTTCTTTATAAGCCTCAACCCGCAACGTATTTTTATTCGAAGGTAGTTTGGTCATGTAAGACTTCATCCCCCTCATTCATGAAATCACCAATAATCAATATCTAGACCCCATATAGGTGATGAAACCTCCCTTTATCTTTTTTAACCTTCGATTGCATTAAGTAGCAAGTTAAAAACCAGATAACGAAGGCATCCCTGAGATCAAAGAAATGCTTTCTTCTCCTGCGTTCTCGGCTAAAACTGACAAAAGATGCTTTTCCCTGTCCCATTTTAAGTTTGAACGTGATGCCATTCAGCAAATTTCCTAGGCCGGTATGATGCTCATTACTTGGCATCACGCCCGCCAGCTAAAAGATCCGAGATAATACTTGCTCCTGGTTTAAAGCTGATATGTGTTCGAGGAATACTTTTTGCTCCAGGTATGTGTCCTGCTGCATACTCATCTTGTTCCCTGACGTCGACAAATATAACCCCATTCTTATCGGACATAGCCTTGGCATCAACTGGCGAAATTTGGGCAATATTTTTTATTCTCTAAGATTAATAAAGCTTCTCGAACCAGAATTCTGCTTATTTTTAAATATGTTGCAGTCTCATCTTCAGATATCCTTTCTCTTGGTTCAGGCCTAAGACAGATAGTGTTATTAGTGATTTCTTGGTAGACTTTAACATGTAAGGTATCTTTGCCGGAGGATAGCTTGCTCATATGCTAATCCATATATTAGCTTTTATAAGAACTCATATATAATAGAGATGTCTTTGTCAAGGCTTTTTTAGCGGTCTTTTTGTGATAGGAGTTCACCTGGTTAAGATTCTCCTGCATCGACTGTAAGTAATTTGACATCAAAGGCAGGGTTTTTATGGCAACCAAATTTGATGAACTCGTAAAAAGTCCAAGTTTTCCTTATTTGTCATTCCGGGCTTGACCCGGAATCCAGTGTTTTCAACTAGTTCTGTACTCCGGCTTTCGCCGGAGTGACGGGTTTGCAGACTTTTTACGAGTTCATCAAATTTGGTATGCAAAGAAACCAGTGATAGTTTTCTCGTGTATCGGCGTCCAACAGCACCCCTTATTACTGATGCCCCCAAACGAATGTCATCCTGTAATGCTACAATGATTTGACCGTCAGATGGTAGGTGAACGAGTGCTCCTCCGACGAGCAGTGGGATTTTTTTAAATGCCTCTTGAATCTCAAGATTAGCCTTAAGGTTGCGAGATCAGGAACATCGCCCATGACGATGCAACAGCCGATACGCGTAATCCAGAGAGCCCGATTTGCCCACTGCGTCTTGGAATTCAGTGAGGATCTTTGCAGCGCTATTAGGTTCTCCTTTGCCATTGAGGGTGTGCAATGAATGAAGCAAGACCTCTTTTCAGCTTGAAACTGTGCTTACCTATGCGCCCAGTATTTCCCGCGGATCTCTTTCTTCAGTATCTTGCCCTGGGGGTTTTTGGGAAGCGAGTCAAGGAACTCAACCGATTTCGGCGCCTTATAGGAAGCCAGCTGCTTTTTGCAGAAAGCGATAATCTCATCTCCTGTCACGGCGGCATCTGCTTTCAAGGAGACCACGGCATGAACACGCTCCACCCATACGGGGTCCGGAACACCGATAACGGCAACTTCGGCAATAGCAGGATGCTGGTAAAGGACATCTTCAACTTCTCGAGAATAGACATTTTCACCGCCGGTAACGATCATGTCCTTCTTCCTGTCGACGATATAGATGAACCCCTTCTCATCATAGTATGCAAGGTCGCCGGTATGGAGCCACCCATCGACGATGGTTTCTTTGGTTTCTTCCGGTCTATGCCAGTATTCCGCCATGATTGAATCGCTTTGGGCGATGATCTCGCCGACCATTCCGGTCTCAAGGTCGTTGTTGTCTTCATCGACAATTCTCACATGGACTCCGAGACTCGGCTGCCCGCAGGAGCTCAGCACTTTCTGCTCTTCCGATGGCCTGTCCAGTACTTGGTGAGCCTTCCTGGGAAGGGAAGTAATCTGTGGTCCCGACTCGGTCTGTCCATAGCCCTGTGAGAAAATCGGGCCGAATACCTCAAGCCCCTTTCTCAATAACTCCACCGGCATAGGGGATGCCGCGTAATAGATCCTGTTCAGACTGGTTAAGTCGTAGTCTTTCAAGTCGTGGCGAGACAACATAGCGCCCAGCTGTGTGGGGACAATCTGTAGATCCGTGGCCTTCTCTTCCTGAATCGCCTGGAGAACGGAGACCGGATCAAAGGCTTTTTGAGGTATGATCACATTGCAACCCCCGACCAAGAAAAAAGGCCACACATGGCTGTCTCCGCCTATGTGAAAAAACGGAAGCACCATGATGTGCCTGTCGCCGGGCTTTGTGCCCATTTCCAAGGCCTTGATACGGGTGTTATCCAGCTTGCGGTAATGGGAATAGAGGGCGCCGCGGGGCATACCCGTGGTGCCGCTGGTGTAGAAGATGAGGAACGGATCATCTTTACTTACTGCTGTGTCAGGTTCATCAGTCGGATGAGTCGTTATCAGCTCGTGATGGAAAAACATTCCAGGGCCGGGATCCCCGAAGGCGATATAGTGTTTTACCCCTGGAAGACGTGATCGAAGGCTGTTGACGGTGGGGACAAGGTCCGGGCCGACAAAGAGGGCGCTCGCCTCCGAGTAGTTGATGAGGTATTCCAGTTCGTCAGTATGGAGCCTCGGATTGAAGGGTGAAGCGACAAACCCGCCTTTCATCGCAGCCCCATACACATCCACGTACTCGAGGCAATTCCATGACAAGATGCCGATCACGTCTCCTTTTTTCACCTCGATTGAGGAGAGTGCATTGATCAGGCTGTTTACCCGTGTATTGAACTGGGCAAAGGTAATTCTTTGGGACCCGCAGACAAAGACCTCATCATCGGAATGCAAAAGGGCATTCCGGTACACAATATCGGCAAACGTTCCTCTCTTGTAGCGGCATAACTCTTTTAATATGAACTTGCCGGGCATATTTTTTAAACCTCCCCTCGTATGCCACTTGCTCGGACGTCAGGCGAAATATGATAGTCACAGCTTGCGGTCGTTTGTCTTATTCAGGGCCTTGTCAGCGGGACAACGATGCCGTTCCAGCGGCATCGTTGTATAGGTGTTATTTATCCCCAGCCCATTATCTGTATACGCCGTATTCCTTGGTAAAGTCAATCATTGCCTTGATATTCTCCGGCTTTGCCTCATCGAAAAAGGCCCCGTTGCCCATGATAAAACCGCCGCCCTTGCCGACAGTATCGATAAGTTTCTTGCAGTACTCTTTCACATCTTGGGGCGTACCTAATTGCAGCATGGATGAGGGTACGTTGCCGAGGATGCAGAG